>JADGNT010000781.1 GCA_017883345.1 Candidatus Solibacter sp.
GCTTTCCGATAACGCCAATTGGAATATGTCCCGTTGTGTTACCTGAATTATGCACACAACCAGCATCTCGAACGTCGGTCCCGCTCGGTTGATGTCACGCGTGGTCTTCGCTGCTCGCCAGAAGTGACCCAGTAGCGTTCGATTGAAGTGACCCACGCCTGGAACAGGACTGGGACTGGGCTCCGACATCATCATCCACGCCGTAGGCGTGCAGCGGTGTCGATGTCTCCGACATGGCGATATCATCCGCGCCGAAGGCGCGCTGCGGGGTTGTGGGATTTCGTTCGGGGGATGGGATCGGGGCTACCGTGCCGGAGCGGCGCGTTGGAGTTTGTGGCGGAGGTGCTGAAAGTATTCCTGGCCGACCTGCAGTTGGAGTACTTCTTCGATCACCGGCGAGAAGTATGCCAGCGAGCGGATTGTTCCCAGAGGCGCGGCGCCGGCGGGCCGTATAAGCCGCCGTGCCGCAGCCAGAACGAAGGCGTTCTCAACCGCTGCCAGGGGCACGCCGCGTTGGTGCAGTTGGGCCGCCAGCACCCGGTCCGGGCGGCGGACGGCGCCGCACGTACCCGGAGTCGCACGATAGGCGTCCAGAAGCCGTCGCACATAGTCGCGCTGTTCCATCGGTTCAGCCCTGCGGTTCGCGCAACGAGGGACCGTTGATGGTCACCGTGTGGCAGTAATGCCGCACACGGCTCAGCAGCGCATCCACCATCGATTTGTTGCCGAGAAAGTTCTGCCACTCGTCATATCCCAAGTTCGTTGTGAGGATTGTCGAGTGGCGCGTATAGCGTTCCTCCATCAGCTTGAAGAAGGTGTTCGACTGCTCGGGCTTGAGATTCAGGTATCCGAACTCGTCGATCAACAGCACGTCCAGGCGCGCCAGGCGATTGAGTAACTGGCGCGTGGAGCGGTCGGCCAGCGAGGCGTACATCTCGTCGAACAGATCCTGCGCACGGATGAACTGACAGCGATGGCCGTTCTGCAAAGCCTTCAACAGAAGCCCGCAGGCTAGTCCGGTTTTGCCTACGCCGGTCGGTCCCGTCAACACCAGATTCTCGTGCTTGGCGACGAAGTCGAGTTCGGCGAAGGTGCGCATCTGCTTACGGTTCACGCCGGGCTGACGCGCCCAGGGAAACGATTCCAGCGACCAGCGTTCCGGCAGATTCGCTCTGCGGATGCGCCACTCCAGCGCGCTTTCCTGCCGATCGTGCCATTGCGCGCGCAACAGCCCGGCGACGAACTCAGAGTAAGAGGTCTGCGCTTTCTCCGCGGCGCGTAACTGTTCGTCGTAAACGCCGAGCATGCGCCGCAGCTTGAGATTCTTCAGCAGTTGTTCCAGTTCTTCAGTCATGGGAATCGGTGTCCGGCTCCAGCAGTAGAAAGTAATCACGCGCCACGCGGCGCAAAATCATTCGCTCCAGACGGTCGAGATCGTAGAGCCCATACCGGGCGGCTTCCCGCACCGCGGCCAGGAACGGTTCGCGCGGATATTCCCGCAGCAATCGCAACAGTTGCCGCAGGGCAAGCGCCACCACCTTGCGGCTCTTTTGCTTCAGCGCCGCCACATAGAGTGCGGTCTCCGGCGCGGCTTCGACGATTGCCTTTTCCTCCGGGTGCGGATCGCGACGCTTGACGCCTTCCCCACGCGGCGGCCGATGCGCGGCGAGCGTGACGCGCTGCGACAGAGGCGTCACCGCACGCGCATGCGTGACGATATGGCGCGCATCCATTTCGATCTCGATCTTGTCCCGTGTCTCGCGAACCTCCACCCGATGCCCGATCCAGGCGACCGGAACCGAGTAACGAATGGAGTTCACCGAGACGTAGCCTTCCACGTCCACCGTGCGTTGATGCAGACGATACACTTCGGGAATCCACGCCGGCAGCGGTTTGAGATGCATGCGCTCCACCGCGAACAGTTCGCGTGGCACCGCGCGGATATGCTTCTTGTAAGTTGAGTTGACCTTGTCGCACCATTGCCGTGCCTGGTTGTTCAGGTCCTCCCAACTGGTGAACGTGCGGCCCGCCAGAAAGTTGTTTTCGATGAAGGAAAACGGGCGCTCCACGCGCGCCGAACGATTGGCATCGCCGATCTGGTGCGCCACAAAGCGGAACCCGAAGCGTTCCGCGAACGCCTCCATCTCAGGCACCGGAATCATTTCGCGCCCCGTGCCACGCAACACCACCACATGCGTGTTGTCGATCATCACACGCTCGGGCGCGCCGCCGGCGTGGCGCAGCGCGTCGGTGAGGAACACCTTGCAATCGAATCGCTGAAAGGTGGGATTGAGCTGGAAAAACAGCATGCGCGAATAGCACAGCACCGCCGAAGCCGTCTGCGCTTTGTACTTCCTGCCGCCCACTTCCACCGTGTGCGGAGACGTATCGTGCTGCATCTCCACGCCCGGCTCGAAGTGATACTGGCCCGCCGGCACGACCGGCATTTGCCCGATGCCCTGCCTGCGGCAGAACCCCGTCAACGCCGGATACGATAGCGCCGCGCCGCCCGCCACCAACTCCTCGTGGACTCGCACGAGATTCCCCTTGCACGAGGTCAAAAGATCGAGGATCTGTTCGCGGTACGGTTCCGCTTTCTCCGCCCGTTGGATCTCCGGCACGTTGGTGGAGTTCGAGCGCAGCACTTTGCGCACGGTCAGTCGCGACAACCGCAGCACGTGTGCGATCTCGCGTGTGCTCACTCCCTTCGCGCTCAGTTCCAGGATCGCGGTTCGTTGTGCCTGGCTCAGCATGTTTCGGCTCCTGCTCCTTTGCGATTCGTTCCGCCATGCGGTTGAGTTCCCGGCGCGCATTTTCCATCTGGCCCTGCGCTTGTTTCTGTTGCGGGCCACTCATCCCCGGCAGCGCTTCGCCGAGCCGTCTTCCGGTACGACGCAGGATGGCGATCACCATATCCAGATCGCGCTCCACTTGTTCGACCGCCGCCGGCCTTTCTGGCGGTGGCTGCCGCTGCGTTTTCAAAAACAGTTCCGGCTCGGCGAGAATGCGTTC
>JADGNT010000782.1 GCA_017883345.1 Candidatus Solibacter sp.
ACAGCGTGACGGTTGGTTTCAAGAATACGGCGGAAGTCGACGAGGCTATTGAGAATTTGAATCTGGCGTTGGCGTAGCCGGCGGCCTTTCCTACGCCTGCGTAGATTCCAACCAAATCCACGCCGCCTACCCCAAACGCTCCCCAAACCAAAGGCCGCTCCGGCGCGCTAAGATTGTTCTACCCCTATGGTCCGATGTCCTGCCTGCTCGCGCGATTGCGCGGAGAACAGCCGGTATTGCGCCTCTTGCGCGGCGCCGCTGAATGCCACTTCCGCGGAGACGGTCGCACTGGGAAGCGGCGCCGCCGGCGTGCCGCGCCTGAGTGCCACCAGCAGTGTCGATGAAGGCCGCTTCCTGCCAGGCACGGTGATCGCCGGGCGATACCGCATCGCGGGACTACTGGGACGCGGCGGCATGGGCGAAGTCTACCGCGCCACCGACCTGACCCTGGGCCAGTCCGTGGCGCTGAAATTCCTGCCCGAAGCGACTGCCGCCGACGATCGCGCCCTGGCGCGCTTCTACAACGAAGTTCGTATCGCGCGCCAGGTGACCCACCCCAACGTCTGCCGCGTCTACGACGTCGGCGTGGCGGAAGGGCTGCATTACATTTCCATGGAGTTCGTGGATGGCGAGGATCTGGGTTCTCTTTTGCGCCGCATCGGACGGCTGCCGGTGGACAAGGCGGTGGAGACCGCGCGCAAGCTCTGCGCGGGATTGGGCGCGGCCCACGAAAAAGGCGTGCTGCACCGCGATCTGAAACCGGCCAACGTGATGATCGATGGCCGGGGCCAGGTGATCATCATGGATTTCGGACTCGCCGGACTGGCCGAGCAGTTGCAAGGCGACGTGCGCAGTGGAACTCCGGCGTACATGTCGCCGGAGCAACTGGCGGGCACCGAAGTCACGGTGAAGAGCGATATCTACTCGCTGGGGCTGCTGCTCTACGAGATCTTCACCGGGAAACGCGCTTTCGAAGCGGCGTCGCTGATGGAGCTGATGCAACTGCAGGAGCGCGCCGCGCCGGCCAGCATCATCACCATGGTGCGCGATTTGGACCCGTTGGCGGAACGCGTGATCATGCGCTGCTTGCAGCCCGATCCGCGGCAACGTCCCGCCTCGGCGATGGCGGTGGCGGCAGGACTGCCGGGCGGCGATCCGTTGGCGGCGGCGCTGGCGGCGGGAGTGACGCCGTCGCCGGAACTGGTGGCCGCGGCGGGAGAGACGGATGGCCTCCCACCCAAGCTCGCGCTCGCCTGGCTGGCGGCGGCGCTCGTGCTGATCGCGGCCGGCATGATCGTCAATCCCCGCATCAGCATTACCTCGAAGCTGAATCTGGAAAACTCGCCGGATGCCCTGACGCGCGACGCCCGGGCGCACCTCCGCAACTTCGGCTACACCGCCAAACCCGCCGACAGCGCGTGGGGACTCGACTACGCCGACGGCTACAAGAAGTACACCACGCAGCATCCCAAGGAAGCCGCCGCGCGCTGGCGCAATCCGGCCGCCGGTCAACCGCCACTGGTCCAGTTCTGGTATCGCGAAAGTCCGCGGCCCATGGCCGCGGCGTACCAGTTCAGCGCGGCCGTGGACTACGATGATCCGCCCTTCGAGCACTCCGGGATGCTACGCCTGGAAACCGACCCCGACGGCAAGCTGATCGCGTTCGAAGCCGTACCGCCACAGGTCGAAAAGCCGACGCCGCCGGTGCCCCCTTTCGACTGGAACAAACTCTTTCAAGCCGCCGGGCTCGATGTGGCGCAGTTTCAGACCACCGAACCCACCTGGACTCCATTGGCCAACTGGGACACCCGCGCCGCCTGGACCGGTAGCGACCTGGCCACCGGAGCCAAACTGCGCATCGAGGCCGCCGCCTGGCGCGGACGCCCAGTCTTTTTCCGCATCGTCGGCCCGTGGACGGTTCCCGGCCGCATGGCACAGGCCGGCAATAGTACCGGAAACTCCATCCCCGTTCTGGTGATTATCTTCACCGCGGTGATTGCCGCCTGCGTGTTGGGCTGGCATAACTTTCGCGCCGGAAAGGCCGATCGGCAGGGGGCAACCAGGCTGGCCCTCATTTTCTTCGCCAGTCAGGCGTCCTACAGCCTGCTGGTCATGCATCACACGGCCACGATGAACGAAGTCGCCGGCTTCTGGACCATCCTAAGCACCGCCATGCTCAATGCTGTCGTGCCCGGGGTGCTCTATGTGGCCCTGGAGCCATGGGTGCGGCGCAAGTGGCCGCGCACCATCGTCTCCTGGACACGCTTCACTTCGAAGGGAGCGTCGGACCCGCTGGTGGGCCGGGATCTGCTGTACGGCATCGCGCTCGCCGCGCTCCTGAACTTGGGATCCGCCGCGGCCCTGGCGCTTCACGGCAACAACGGCCAACCGGTATTCCCGCCGCTGAACGCGCTATTGGGCGTGCGCGCCGAGATCGCCGGGGTGATCGTGGCGGTTCCCTCCGCCATCTTCAGCGCCTTGCTTTTCTTTTTCATGCTCTTCCTGCTTCGCCTGTTGTTGCGCAAGGACTGGATCGCCGGCATGGCGTACGTAGTGATCATCATCCTTGCCACCACCAACGGCAGCACCACACCCTGGGTTGACTATCCCATCAACGCCCTGGCCTTCTCGATTTTTGCCTTCGCGCTGCTGCGCTTCGGCCTGCTGGCGGCGATTGTCACCTTCACCGTGAGCCAGATCCTGACCTTGGGTTGGCTGCTCGATTTTTCCGCCTGGTACGCCGGCATGGCCGTCATGCCGTTCGTCATAGTCGTGCTTCTGGTGGTCTTCGGCTTCCGCGTCTCGCTGGGCGGCCGTCGGCTGTTCAAGCAGGAACTGTAGAGTAGCCTTTTAGGCTGCCATGCCCCCATTCCTGGGGGCATTCTTCTTTTATCAACCTCCCAGCGCCTGCTCCAGATCGGCGATCAGGTCGTCGGTGTGTTCCAGGCCGATGGAGAGGCGCAGCAGGTTCTGCGGGGTGCGCGTCGCGGGGCCCTCGATGCTGGCGCGG
>JADGNT010000091.1 GCA_017883345.1 Candidatus Solibacter sp.
GGCGGCGGCCTGTTCGTACTCGGCGATGCGTTCCGCATCGTCGCCGATATAGCGTTCCCAAAAATACTGTAGCGTGTCGGATTGAAAGCGGCGGGCACGGGCCATATCAGACCTCCTTGGGGGGCAAGCGTTCTCTCCAATTGTTCGCATATCTGCGAACGCTGTCAAGCTCCTGCAGCGCTTGTGGGGCGGACCCCCCTGGACCCGCTTCTCGCCAGCAAAACCATCCATACCGCGCAAGCCGACGGGGGCGTCGTCCCCAGTGGGGACCCCAGGACCGGGGGTCCGCCCCACGCACCCCTACTTCTTCCGCCGTGCCACCACGCGCACCTTGCGCGTCTGCGAGATCGCCCCAGCGGTCAGCGCGTCGTTGATGATTTCCGCCTGCTCCTGCTGGTGCCGCTTCCCGGACCCCGTCGCCGGGCTCGCGCTCTCCGACCGCCCCACGTACCGCACTTCGCGCCGCGTCTCGACGAGCAGCGGCTGTATGCACTCGCGCAGGAAGCGCCACGGACCCATATTCCGCGCCTCCTCTTGCGCCCACACCACCTCCGCCGCCGGGCTGTAGCGCGCCAGCAGATCGCGCGCCTGATCGGCGGCAAACGGGTAGAGTTGCTCCACGCGGAGCAGCGCGACGTGGTCCGCCTTGCGTTCCTCGCGCGCGGCCAACAGATCGTAGTAGACCTTGCCGGAGCAGAAGACCACGCGCGCGATGCGGGCGTTGTCGGTGACGCCGGCATCGCTCATGATCTCGGTGAAGCCGCCGCTGGTGAAATCCTGTAGCGTGGATACCGCCCTGGGGTGGCGCAGCAGGCTCTTGGGCGTGAAGACGATGAGCGGCTTGCGCACGCCGCGGCGGTCGCTCCCGCCGTACATCTGGCGGCGCAGCAGGTGGAAGTATTGCGCCGGGGTGGTGCAGTTGCACACCTGCATGTTGTTTTCCGCGCAGAGCGTGAGGTAGCGCTCAATGCGCGCGCTGGAGTGTTCGGGGCCTTGCCCTTCGTAGCCGTGGGGGAGGAGCATCACCAGGCCGCTGGGCTGGCCCCACTTCTGCTCGCAGCAGGAGATGAACTGGTCGATCATGATCTGCGCGCCGTTGGCGAAATCGCCGAACTGCGCTTCCCAGATGACCAGCGCCAGCGGCTCGGCCACAGAGTAGCCGAACTCGAAGCCCAGCACGGCGTACTCGCTGAGCGAGCTATCGAGCGCGTCGAAGCGCCCCTGGTCGGGCGAGATGTGCTGCGTGGGCAAGTAGCGCTTGCCGGTTTCGGAATCGTAGAACGCCAGATGGCGCTGGCTGAAGGTGCCGCGGCCGGAATCCTGGCCGCTGAGGCGCACCGCGGTGCCTTCGAGCGCCAGCGTGCCGAAGGCCAGCGCTTCGCCGAAAGCCCAATCGAAATTGCCGCCCTTGGCGATGACTTCGCGGCGCTTTTCGATGAAGCCGCGCAGTTTGGGATGCAGGTGAAAGTTTTCGGGGAACTGGGTGATGCCGCGGATCACGCGCTCTAACACCTGGTGGTTGACGGCGGTCCGCGGGCAGTAGCCGCCGATCTCTTCGCCGGGGACCGCGCTGAGCTCCTGGATGTCGTAGTGCTCGGCGCGCTCCTGCGCGGCGTCGTAGGCGGCGGAGAGGCGCGCGGCGCACTCCTTGCGGATCCCAGCGCAGTCTGGGTCGGTGGCCACGCCTTCGCGCACCAGGCGCTGCTGGTAGAGCACCGCGACGGAGGGATGCTCCTTGATCTTGCGGTACAGGATGGGCTGCGTGTAGCTGGGGTCGTCGCCTTCGTTGTGGCCGTGGCGGCGGTAGCAGATCATGTCGATGACCACATCCTTCTTGAACTGCTGGCGGTAGTCGAAGGCGATCTGCACCACGCGGATAGCGGCATCTGGATCGTCGCCGTTGACGTGGAAGATGGGCGCCTGCACGCCGCGCGCGATGTCGGTGGAATAGGGCGTGGAGCGCGATTCGTCGGGCAGGGTGGTGAAGCCGATCTGGTTGTTGATGATCAGGTGGATGGTGCCGCCGGTGGAGTAGCCATCGAGCTGCGAGAGGTTGAGCGTCTCGGCCACCACGCCCTGTCCGGCGAAGGCCGCATCGCCGTGGATCAGGACGGGGATGACGCGTTCGCGCGCCGTATCGCCGAGGCGATCCTGCTTGGGACGGACGATGCCTTCGACTACCGGGTCGACGGCTTCCAGGTGGCTCGGGTTGGGCGCGACGGAGACCACGATCTCGCGGCCGCTGGAGGTCTGGCGCACGCCCGTGGCGCCGAGGTGATACTTGACGTCGCCCGAGCCTTGCGTGCTGCTCGGGTCGATGTCGCCTTCGAATTCGCTGAAGATCTGTTTAACGTCCTTGCCGACCGTGTTGGCGAGGATGTTGAGGCGCCCGCGGTGGGCCATGCCGACCACCAGTTCGTGGACGTTGCCAAGGGCGGCGCGCTCCAGGATTTCTTCCAGGATGGCGAGCGCGGTTTCGCCGCCTTCCAGCGCGAATCGCTTCTGGCCGACGAAGCGGGAGTGCAGAAAATGTTCGAACTCCTCGCCCGCCATCACAGAGCGCATGATGCGCATGCGGGTGTCGCGGTCGAGCGCCCAGTTGTTGGCCTCGGGCTCCATGCGCTGTTGCAGCCAGCGCTTCTGCTCCGGCACCTGGATATTCATGTACTCGCAGCCGATTTTGCCGCAATAGGTCTGGCGCAGGGTCTCCAGGATTTCGCGCAGGGTCGCCACCGCTTTGGGTGCGCCTTCGTGGCTCGGAAGGCGCCCCGCTTCGGCGAAGCTGCCGGTGAGGAATTCGCGGTCCAGATCCCAGATGGTGAGGCCGTAGGTTTCGGGGTCGAGTTCGGCGTGGTAGCTGGGTTCGGCGCCCAGCGGGTCGAGATCGGCGATCAGGTGGCCGCGCACGCGGTAGGCGTTGATCATCTGCATGATCCCGGCTTCCTTGGCGATCTCGGCGTAGCGCGCGGCGTTCATGCCGGGCAGGGCGGGTTTGCGGTCGGTCTCCCAGCGCACCGGTTGGTGCGGCATGCGAAGGTGGGCGAATACCTCTTCGTAGAACCCGTCCTTGCCATCGAGCAGGGCTTGCACGCGGCCCAGGAACATGCCGGATTCGGCGCCCTGTATGATGCGGTGATCGTAGGTGCAGGCGAGCGTCATCACTTTGCTGATGCCCAGCATGGCGCGCGTCTCGCCGGCGGCGCCGAGGTATTCGGCGGGGTAACCGATGGCGCCGGCGGCGATGATGGCGCCCTGGCCGATCATGAGGCGCGGGCTGGAGGACATGGTGCCGACGGTGCCGGGGTTGGTGAGAGAAATGGTGGTGCCCTGGAAATCGGCGGGGGTGAGTTTGGCGCGGCGGGCGCGGGCCACAAGGTCGTCGAAAGCGGTGACGTATTCCTGGAAACTGAGCGCGCCAGCGTTCTTGATGTTGGGCACCATGAGGCTGCGCGCGCCGTCCTTGCCCGGGACGTCGATGGCGATGCCGAGGTTCACCTGGGGCCGCACCAGACGGAAGGGCTGGCCGTCGCGCTCGGCGTAGGCGTGGTTGAGTCCGGGGATTTCTTCCAGGGCTTTGACGATGGCCCAGCCGATGAGGTGGGTATAGGAAACTTTGCCGCGGCCGACGAGGGTGCGGTGCTGATTGATGATGCGCCGGTTTTCATCCATCACCTTGACGGCGATGGTGCGCTGTGAGGTGGCGAGCGGAATGGAGACGCTGGCCGCCATGTTTTCGGCAATGCGTCCGGCGGCGCCGCGCAAGGGCAGCAACTGCTCGCCGGGCCCGGGCGCGGGGACGGCGACCTTGAGGGGTGCTGCCGGGGCGCCGTTGGCCAGTGGGCGGGGCTCTTCGAATACGTGCTTCCAGCTTTCATCGACGGTGGAACGGTCGTGCAGGTACTGTTGATACAGCTCGTCTTCGAGCCAGCTATTGATGCCCATTTCCGATTCGGATTGCGAGGCCATTGGGGAGGGGAAACCTTCGCTTTCCATGATACCAAGGGTCCCTGTAGCGTAGCCTTTCAGGCTGCCATGCCGGTGTCCGTACCGGCATTCTTTCTGGTCCGGAGAAACGCCTGGAAACTGTTTTGAGGGGAAATGTAAATTCGCACGCGCTCGCCGGCTAAGGTCTTTAATCATGCTGTATTCTAGGGAAGCCATGAAAAAAGCGATCTGCCTGTTTCTGTATCTGTCGTCACAAATGTTGCCTGCGGCGACCGGTTACCTGGTGCACAATCTAGTCGCCGACGATAAGTCCACCGCGACCGCCGATTTCTACGATCCCCGGTTGATCAACCCATGGGGCAACGTCGCGTCCGCGACCAGTCCCTTCTGGGTGTGCGACTTGGGCCTCTCGACGATCTACACGGTCAACGCCACGAATGCCACCCCCATGGGCACGCCTAACGCTACGACGCAGCCGACCGTACCCGGCGCGGGTGGCTCTAAGGGATCGTGCACCGGCATCGTGTCTAATATCGTGCCGGCCACAACACCCCCGACCTTTCCCGTGACCGCCCCAGGCAAGGCCCCGGTGGCGGCGGGCTTCATCTTTGTAACGGAAGATGGTGTTCTCTCCGCCTGGGCGGGCGGCGCGGATGCCACCCAGGCTTTGACGCAGAGGGACAACTCCAGTTCGGCCGTTTACAAGGGCCTCGCCCTGGTAGTGACCCCGACGGTGCAACTGTATGCGGCGAACTTCAAATCCGGAGGCATCGACGTTTTTGATTCCCAGTTCAAGCCGGTCACTATGCCCGCCGGGTCTTTCGTCGATGCCAAGGTGCCCGCGGGATTCGCGCCGTTCAATATTTGGAACATCGGTGGCAAGCTCTACGTGGCCTATGCCAAGCAGGACGCCAACAAGAAGTTCGACGTTTCCGGGGTGGGTAACGGCTATGTCAGCGTGTTCGATTCCGCCGGCAAGCTGCTGCAGTCGCTGGTGGCTGGCGGATCGGGCAGTCTTCTGAACTCTCCGTGGGGTCTCGCCATCGCGCCCGCCACGTTCGGCAAGTTCGCCAACAATCTGCTGGTCGGCAACTTCGGCGATGGCATGATCAATGCTTACGACGCGACCACCGGCGCGTTCCAGGGAACCCTGCAGGACCCAAGCGGCAATAACATTGTGCTTCCGGGCCTGTGGGCCCTGTACTTCGGTAATGGCGGCAGTGGCGGCGACAGTAACGCTGTGTACTTCACCGCCGGCCCGGGCGGTCAGAAGCACGGGATACTGGGCAGCATCCAGGCGAATCCCAATGTGGCCGCAAGCGCGATTACGAACGCCGCGCAAGCTGCGGGCGGGATCGCCCCCAACACCTTCATAACCATCAAAGGAACGAATCTTGCTGCTACCAAGCGTTCCATCTCCTCATTGGACTTTGTTAACAACCGATTCCCCACTACGGTGGATGGAGTTACGGTCACGATCAACGGCCAACCCGGTTTCATCACCTACCTCAGCCCGGTGCAGATCAACCTGGTCACGCCGGTCGAGTTGCCCACGAGCGGAACCGTGACGGTGGCCATCTCGAATAATAGCTTGACCAGCGCCACCGTCAGTGTCGGCGCACAGATTGTCGCGCCGGCGCTCTTTCTCTACCCCACAAATGCCGCATATGTGGAGGCATTTCACGCGAATAGCACCGTGGTAGGCCCGACGACCCTGGTGCCTAATAACAGCACGCCAGCCGCTCCGGGCGAGACCATCGTGCTGTTCGGCACTGGTTTTGGTGTTACCACTCCGGCCGCGGTCAGCGGTGCGGTAGTATCCACGCCGGCGCCGCTGCTCCTCACGCCGGCAATCCTGTTCGACAATGTCGCCGGCCAGGTCGTGTTTGCGGGCCTCATCTATCCCGGGGTGTATCAGTTCAATGTGGTCGTCCCGAGCGGTCTGCCCAACGGAGACGTGCCGGTGGTAGCGTCGACCGGCGGGTACAGTAGTCCGGCCCTGATCTTGACTACGATTAAAAATTAGGCCTCGCTCGGGAGCTGTCTGCCCGGCCGCACATTCTATAATGGCTGTATGTTCTTTCGTCGAGCGCGCGTGCGGAATCCGAGCTTTCAGGAACGGGTGGATACTCTACAGGGAGCCGGCTTCACGCTTGCGCCGCAGCCGGGCGGCACAGTCCGGGTGAGCCGCGGGGCTTGCGCGGTGGACCTCAAGGAAGCTGGCGGTGTACTCCAGGTGGAGGATCGCGCGGGCGTGGGGATGGCCGGCGAGATCGCCGTGCTGGTGGACGGCGGATTCCAGAAATTCTTCCGCGCGCCCAGCGGGAAGAAGAAGCCGGCGCTGGCGGACGAACTCCAGGCGCTGCACGCTTTCGAAGCCGACCTCAAGGAGAGGCTCGGGCTCAAGAGCCTGTACAACGAGGGGCTGGGGACCGTGTCCACGCTTTACCAGTACGATCGCGTGAAGGATCGCGACCGCGGCGTCCCCAAGCGCGCCTGGGAATAGCAGTAGGACAGACGATGGTCTGTCCTACTGCTTCACCGCTGGCACGGCCGGCGCGGACTGCTTCCGCACCTGCTCGAAGTATTGCTGCACGTAGGGCTGTAGCGCCACGGGGACTTCGTCGCGGCTGATTTCCGCGCCCCCCTGGGTGTGCTGTGCGCCCTTCTGCGCATAGGGCGTGCGTAGTTGCTGATTGGTAGTCTGCACTTCCACCGTGGCTTCGCCGCTGATGGTGGCGGAGCGCTTGCCCAGGATCTCGCTGATCTTGCCCATGGCGGCGAGTTGCTCGGCGTTCTTGATGGCCTTATCGCCATCCTGGCTGCCGATGCCGCTGCCGGGCTGCTTGCTGGATTGCTCGGAATCGCTCTTGCCCTGGCCTTTCCCCTGCTGCTTGTTCTCCGAGTTCTTGGCCTCCTGGCCGTCCTCGCCTTCCTGCGCATCGCCCTGCTGGCTGCCGTTCTGCGGTTGGCCATCCTTGCCGTTTTGCTTAGAGCCCTGCTGCGACTTGGCTGGCGCGGATTTCGGATCCTTGCCCTGTTGAGGGGAGCCTTGCTGGTTCTGCTGGGGTTTGGCTCTGGAGAGCAGATTCTGGAAGGCGTCCTTCAACTTGCTCATCAGGCTGGAACTTTCGCTCGGGTTCTTGGCGTCCGGCTTCTCGCCGTTCTGCGGTTTCTCGCCCTTCCCGCCTTGGCTGTCGCCCGGCTGGCCGTTCTGGCTCTCTTCGCCGTTCTTGGCGGCGGCAGATTCGCCCTCGGAATCGGCATCGTCGGAGGCCATTTCGTTGTCGCCCTGCTCGCCGGGTTTCTGGATCGGGAATGACTTGGCATCCATCTTGGCGATGGCTTCGGTCTGGGCATCGCCGGGGGTTTGAATCTCCTGGTTGGGGTCCTGCTGGCCAGGAGCCTGCTGATCCTGATTCGAGGGGGTACTGCCGTCGTCGGGCGTTTCGGGAGTTTGTTTCGTGCCGCGGCGCGCGTTGTTGGCCTGGCGGACGGGCTTGCCGCCGGTCAGCGATTCGGGCAGGAAGTTGGCCAGCGGCTGCTTCAGGTCGAGACGGCGGGAAAGGCCGTAGCGCAGCGCAAACAGGCTGCCGGCTAACAGCGCGAGGCCGGCCATCAGATAGACGGCGCGCGGCATGGTGTAGGGCACGGCGCGGCGCACATCGACGGATTGGGCGAGGCGGCCGGCCTCCTCAAACTGAGCGCGGCGGACATCCGGCGCCACCCGCGCGCCGGGATCGACTTCGCTGAAGAAAAGCGCGGTGGACAGGTTGTCGGCGAGCCCGAGACGCCGATCGACCAGTTGGGCAACGGAGTAAGGCGACGGCATGTGCCGCTTCACGCCATAGATTCCGAACGCGGCGGCGCCCAGCGGGATGGCGAGCGCCACCGGCCAACTCAGCGTCTGGGTACCGAAGAGCAGCAGCAGGATAAAGGCGGCCAGCGCGGCGCTGGCGGCATTCGCCCCCTGGGTGAAGAGTTGGTTGCCTAGAATGCGGCGCCTTGCCTGACGGACCAGATTTCCCACGGTCATTCCTCGTGCGATTGCGTACGATTTCGCGGAGCGACGTTGTCCCGAAATGCTGAAATTACCTTCAATCTTATCATTATCATCCGTTCCGAACGACGACCCGCGGTTCGGGCGTAAAATGAGTAGGACGGTCCGCTTCCGGGAAGGAACCTCTCTTTGAACCAACGGCTGAAAGTTCTGATTGTGGATGACGAAGCCAGCCAGCGCTCCGGCCTGGCGGCCATGGTCTCGGCGTGGGGCATGACGCCGGAAACGGCGGCCGAGGGCAACGAAGCGCTGCAAAAGCTCAACGAGTTTGCCGCCGATGTGATTCTGACCGACTTGAACATGCCGGGCCTGGACGGCTTCGGTTTTCTAAAACGTCTGCGTGAAGGCGGCGACATGCCGCCGACCATCGTGCTGACGGCCTACGGGAACATCGAGACCGCCGTCAAGACGGTGCACGAACTGGGGGCCTACTGGTTCCTGGAGAAGCCGATCCAGCCCTCCCAGTTGGAGGTGCTGATCCGCCGCGCGGGCTCGCACGCGGAACTGCGCTCCGAGAAGCGCGTGCTGGAGCGCAACCTGGTCTACAAGGGATCGCTGGGTGAAATGGTGGGCATGGCGCCGCGCATGCAGGAGATTTTTGCGCTCCTGCAACAGGCGGGGCCCAGCAAGGCGTGCGTGCTGATCACCGGCGAGAGCGGCACCGGCAAGGAACTGGTGGCGCGGACACTGCATGCGCTGAGCCCGCGGCGGCACGGGCCGTTCGTGGCGATCAACTGCGCGGCGCTGCCGGAGACACTGATCGAAAGCGAACTGTTCGGCCACGAGAAGGGGTCGTTCACGGGAGCCAGCGAACGGCGCGCGGGGTGTTTCGAAGTGGCGCAGCACGGGACGCTGCTGTTGGACGAGATCGGCGAGATGCCGATGCTGACGCAGGCCAAGCTACTGCGCATTCTGGAGGATTCCAAAGTACGGCGGTTGGGCGGACGGACGGAGTTTGAGGTGGATGTGCGGGTAGTGGCGGCGACCAACAAGGCGCCGGAGGAGGCGGTCAGCGGCGGGCATCTGCGCGAGGATCTTTTCTACCGGCTGAACGTATTTCACATTCATCTGCCTCCACTGCGCGAGCGCAAGGAAGACATCCCCGCGATGGTGGAGACGCTGATCGGGGATATGAACCGCAAGCACGCTTGCCGGGTCACCGAGGTCTCTTCTGAGGTGCTGGAATGCCTCGATCGGCACCGCTGGCCGGGGAATGTGCGCGAACTGCGTAACGTGCTGGAGCGCGCGGTGATTCTGGCGGGCGAAGGAACCATCGAGGTGAAGTACCTGCCGGCGTTCCTGCAAAGCCGGCCGGCCATGGCGGGTGTCGCCGCGGCCGCTCAGCCGGCGGCGGCGGTTGCGGCGGCGGACGATGCCGATGAGGTGAAGTTCCAGATCGGCACCACGGTGGAAGAGGCGGAGAAGGGGCTGATTCTGCGGACGCTGGCACACACGCGGAATAACAAGACGCGCGCGGCGGAGATCCTCGGGATCAGCCTCAAGACCTTACACAATAAGTTGAAAGAGTACGGGTCGCACGAGTTGGGAATCGGGGCGTAGTTCACCTTGAGCGGAAGCGGGGTCACTTCACCTGCTGACGCGCCAACACCGTGACCCATTTGTTGACGTCATAGGCGAGGTTCCCGAACCCGGGCGCGATCCCGCCTAGGTCTATGACCGCCTGAAAACTTTCTAAAGAAATCTTTCAAGCGGTCGAAAACCTAGGTGCTTGGAGAAATGGCGTCAGACACCTCTACTCGGCATCGCTTCTCCGCGCGAGTATTGACTGTTCTCTAGTGAGCTGCACCCGGGGAAGTAATGGCCCCGTGAAACGAGCCGGAGGTGAAGAACGTTACTGGACTTGCCACGCGCTCCATCGTAAAGCTCCCTTGGGCTCCCGCGAATCGACCCGTGCCACCAGTAATGGTGAAAATTTCCGTGATGATAAAGACAATACCATCGGGTGCAGCCATCGGTTCACCCGATCCGGTAATTGACGTAGAGATGCTGTCTCCATTGGCCGCGAACCACTGAGCAGACCCTGTGTCATGGCCGGTCGTGAGGTCTACCGTAACCGTTTGGGTAAATGAGAAATTACCCACAAGAGTCCCAATTCCGGTGCCCACTGTAAGGACGGTTACCGTGGTGTTGGTGGAGCCTATGTCGGTGTCATGGCCTTGCATCGCACCCTTGAAGGGTACTTGTTTTTGTGCCGCCGCCGGGACGGCAAGCGCCGCCGTCAGAATCATCGCCGCCATCGGCAGGTAGATCATGGATCTCGTTATGGTTTTCATACTGGAATCTCCTTTTAGGTTTATCGATCAGGCGGCCAGTTCGAATCGGCTCACCTGCCACGAATAAGGAATCGCGGGACTGGAGGTTACAGCCTCTGGGGCGAAAGGCATATAATAGTTGTGCAAATCCGGCCGAAATGCCAAACTGCCCTCAGTGCGAAGCGGAATTGGGTTCCGATGATCCCGCGGGACTGTGCCCTAAGTGTCTGATCCAGGGCGCTTTCGATAGTTCCGTCGCCGCGGACGAGTACGGAACTCAGACTATTGACGGCGCGAGAGATCCAACCGGTGATGACGACTTCGGCCGTTATCAGATCGTTCG
>JADGNT010000783.1 GCA_017883345.1 Candidatus Solibacter sp.
GTAAAAGTCGGTTTCCATCTAAGGAACCGTTTGAGAGTGGAGCTGACAGGGTGGATAATCCGCAGCCGGTACCGGGCAACGCGCCCGGCACCCGTTCGAACCAAATAGGTGTGCAAACGGAAACATCCGCCCCATACCTATGGAGCGGATGGTTTCCGCGAATGGGACTAGCGGCGGATGCCCAGCTTCAGAAGAACCGCTTTGTAGCGCTCTGGGCCCTCATCTCGCAGGTAAGTCAGAAGCCGGCGACGCTTGGCAACCAGGGTCAACAACCCTTTGCGGGAGCCGTGATCCTTTTTGTGCGTCTTGAAATGCTCCGTAAGCATCGTGATTCGGGTGCTCAACAGGGCAATCTGTACTTCTGGCGACCCGGTGTCGGTTTTGTGGCGCTGATTCCCGGTGAGAATCTGCTGCTTTGCTTCAATCGCCAGTGCCATTCTAGGGGTAATGCTCCTTGTCTTCTCTTAATCTCGCTTTGGTACGTCCACCAGAATACCACAGGCGGGAATGCCGTGGGGTGGATGCACGACGAGCGAACTTTTAGTATACAGCGCCCTCAAAACACCTGGAAGCAGAACACCTGGTTGGAGCCCTCGGCGCTGAACGCATACTCGCCCGGCTCCAGGCTTTCCTCCACTTCCAGGCGAAAGAGTTTGCCGGTGTTCAACCGTGTGAGTTCGACGCGGATGGCTTTGGGCTGCTTCCTCGGAGCGAAGGCGATCTCGCGCCGGCCGTTTCTGGTTTCCAGCTTGTAGAGCGCCAGCTTGGCCGCCACCAGCTTATCCTCTTGCAGCAGGAAGATCGGCGAGGCCAGCGGGGTCCTGGCGCTGGAGCCCGCTCCCTCGATGACATAGGTGGTTTCGTCCTTTTTGCCCTTCTCCTCTTTGGCCTCAAGGACCTCGGTGGGCACCAGGTTCGCGGCGTGCTTGAGGTAGGGCAAGTCGGCTTTGGGCGGCAGCGGTCCGCTATAGTTTTGCGCGGCGCCGGCGAAGGCGGCCGCGAAGCATAGGGCAAGACAGCGGATTCGCATGGCTGTTTGCGATTATCCTACCTCCGCGGGGCGAATGGCGGGGAGGGGTCCCTTAATGAATGAAACGCCTACTGGAACGTCACGGTGGCCACGCGGTACCACGGTTGGCCGCTGGCCTCGTCCACTCCCCAAAACTCAAACTGGTGGTGCGCGCGGCCGCCTCGTTGTTGACGCAATGGCCGGCGGTCAGGAAGTGGGGCTTGAAGCTGTTGTCGTGTGGAGAGCAGGGTGCGCCGGATGCCTGTCTTCAGCCGGGCACTCGGCTCGGACACCGGCGGTATACTTCAGAGGGAGACAAAGGCGTGGCGGACCCGATTGCCAGCGACACCATCCGTGAACAGCGTGAGGCAATCGTCCGCATTGCCGCCAGGCACGGCGCGACCGAGGTGCGGCTGATCGGATCTGTCGCACGAGGCGAAGCCCGCCCTGACAGCGACGTCGATCTGCTCGTGACTTGGAGCGAGGACACCAGTCTCCTCGACCAGGCGGCTCTCATGCTGGAGCTTGAAAGCCTGTTGGGCCGGAAAGTCGACATCGCTAGCGACGGCTGGGTGAAGCCCTCGATCCGGGAATCGGTCTACCGGGATGCCATCGCCTTATGAGGAGCGACGCGGATCGCGTGAGCGATATCCTCACGGCCACCGCGAAAATCAGAGAACGAGTCCCGGATAGCATTGATGCCTTTCAGGACGACGAGATGCTCCAGGTCTGGGCGATCCACCACCTGCAGGTGATCGGAGAAGCCGCCCGCGGCGTGTCCCAATCCCTCAAAGCGCGTCATCCCGAGGTGCCGTGGCCACAGATCGTCGCGCTGCGGAACATCCTGGTGCATGAGTACTTCGGCCTCAATCTGCACCAGGTCTGGACCATGATCCAAAAAGACCTTCCCAAGCTCGAGGAGCAGGTTCAATACATCCGCTCACAGTTCGCGCCCGGCTCCGAGCGCGGCGCCTGAGGTGCACGGGCCTGCCGGGCGCCGCCTCGGCCAGGTTCCGCAGTGCAGTAGTCACTCCCGCAGCTCCACGATGGTAGCTCCCGCGCCGCCTTCCTGTTGCGGCGCCGGATAGAATTTCGCCACGTGCGGATGCGTGCCGAGCATCTCGGCGACCATGCGTTTCAGCACGCCCATACCGTGGCCGTGTACGATGCGCACGCGGCTGGCGGTGGCCATCACGGCGCGGTCCAGGAATTCATCGATCGCGTCGCGCGCTTCTTCCGCCCGCTGCCCGATCACGTTGATTTCCTGGTGCACCGGCGCGAGCTCCGGCGCCGGCTTGTAGCTCACGTTCTTGGGCAGCTTCCCCGCGCCGCCGCCGCCTTCGGGCAGCACCTCGATCACGTCGTCGATCGAGACCTGCATCTTCATGAAACCGACCTCCACTTCGAAGCGCCCGTTGCCCAAGAGGCGGCGCACGCGCGCGGGGTCGCGGACATCCTTCACGCGCAAGCGCGCCCCCTCTTCGATGCGCAGCGGCTGTATGCGGTCCTGGCGGGAATCGTCCTGGGTCGCGAGCACCGTGGTCTGGAAATCCTCGCGCAATTCGCGCTTGGCCTTGGCGACGCGGCGCACGGCGTCCTGATCGGCCTTGCGCCGGTCGCCGCCCTGCACGATCTTGCCGATGGCATCCTGCGCCTGCTCCTCGAATTTGGCCAGCGCCTCATCGGTGCGGCGCTCCAGTTCCTTGATCTTGGCGGTTTCGCGCTTCTCCCACTCGCGGGCGATTTCCTTCTCGCGGCGGTCGAGCTCGACGATCTTCTCGCGCAGGCTGACCTCTAGCGCCTGCGTCTCCTCGATGCGGTGGTGCAGTTCGCCGAGGAAGCGCGTGACATCGCGCTCGCGGTCGCTCATGGAGAGACGCGCGCGGCGCATGATGTCCTCGGGCATGCCGAGCCGCGTGGCGATTTCCAGGCCGGCCGATTTCCCGGGCAGGCCCAGTTGCAGGTGGTACGTCGGCTCCAAGGTTGCCTCGTCGAA
>JADGNT010000784.1 GCA_017883345.1 Candidatus Solibacter sp.
GTCCGTCTACGAGCTCTCCACTATCGAAACCATGCCGGGCATCGAGGCCGACATTCAGAAGACCTTCGGTTTCAAACCGGACTTCGAGAAGGCCAAGGAAAACCTGGAAGAAAACGATGGCGCGGGCAATACCTTCAAGGCCACTTCCAAGCCGGTGCTCATCGGCACCGCCGTGGTCGGCGCCACCACCATGATCTTCTCTACCATCGTGGCCCTCACCCACGGGTTGGACGACAGGTACATGAAGATGATCTCCCTGATGCACGCGCCCTTCCTGCTCGGTATCATCGCGGGCGGCGCGGTGATCTACTGGTTCACCGGCGCCAGCGCCCAGGCCGTCACTACCGGCGCCTACCGGGCGGTGGAATTCATCAAGAAGAACATCAAGCTCGACACCGAGGAAAAGGCCTCGGTCGAGGATTCCAAGCGGGTGGTCGAAATCTGCACCAAGTACGCGCAGAAGGGCATGTTCAACATCTTCCTGGTGGTGTTCTTCACAACCCTCTCGTTCGCCTTCCTCGAACCATTTTTCTTCGTCGGCTACCTGATCTCCATCGCCCTGTTCGGTCTCTACCAGGCCATCTTCATGGCCAACGCCGGCGGCGCATGGGATAACGCGAAGAAAGTCGTGGAAACCGAATTGCACGCCAAGGGCACTCCGCTCCACGAAGCCTGCGTAATCGGCGACACGGTTGGCGATCCCTTCAAGGACACCAGCAGCGTGGCCCTCAACCCGATCATCAAGTTCACCACGCTGTTCGGATTGCTGGCCGTTTCGCTCGCCGTCCACCTTTCGGGGGAGCACGGCGAGAACAACGCGCTGACGACGGGCCTCGCCGTGGTCTTCTTCGCGATCTCGGTGGTCTTCGTCTACCGTAGCTTCTACGGCATGCGCATCGAAAGCAAAGACTAGGTCCTCAACAGTGTAACGCTCCCTAACGGTCGCGGCTCGGATCGGAGCCGCGACCGTTAGGGAGCGATCCTGCAAGTACCCAAAGTCAACGATAAAGCCTGACATTTTGAGCATTTTCCAAGTACCATGGAAGTTGGTCTCATTCTCATGAACGCAACTTCCATCGACCCCGCAGTCGTTCCCACGCGAACTCTCCACACTGGCGCCCGGATGCCTGCCATCGGACTGGGCACCTTCGGCAGCGACCACGTCACCGCGGACGAAGTAGCCGCGGCCGTCAAAGGCGCCGCCGCCGTGGGCTACCGCCACTTCGATTGCGCCAGCGTTTATCGCAACGAGGACCGCATCGGCTTCGCTCTGCGCGAGATCATTTCGGGCGGCATCCCGCGCGAGCAGCTCTGGATCACCAGCAAGCTCTGGAACGACAAGCACGCCGAAGCCGATGTGATCCCTTCCTTCCGGCAATCTCTCGCCGACCTGCAACTCGACTACCTGGACATGTACCTGGTCCACTGGCCGTTCCCCAATTTCCACCCGCCGGGGTGCGACGTCAGTTCGCGCAGTCCCGATGCCCGTCCATACATCCACGAAAACTACATGAAGACGTGGCGGCAACTGGAGAAGCTGGTGGATCTGGGACTGGTGCGCCACATCGGCACCAGCAACATGACCATCCCCAAGCTCAAGCTGCTGCTGCCCGACGCGCGCATCAAGCCCGCCGTCAACGAAATGGAGATGCACCCGCACTTGCAGCAGACCGGGCTGTTCGAGTTCGTGCGCGCCAATGGCATCGCGCCCATCGCCTACAGCCCGATCGGTTCGCCCGGGCGCCCGGAGCGCGACCGCACTCCAGCGGACACGGTGGATATCGAAGACCCGGTGATCGCGCGGCTAGCCCAGCGCCTCGGCGTGCACCCGGCGGTAGTCTGCGTCAAGTGGGCCGCGCAGCGCGGCGCCACGCCGATCCCGTTCTCCGTCAAGCCGCGCAACTACCTGGCGAACCTACAGGGCGTGGTCAGCCCGCCGCTGACCGATGCGGATATGGCCGCCATCGCGGGCATCGACAAGAACTGCCGCCTCATCAAAGGGCAGGTCTTTCTATGGAAACAGGACCAGACCTGGGAAGATCTCTGGGATCTGGATGGAGCGATCGAACAATGAGATCCGGAAGGAGCGATCAAACATGAAAGGCGCATACCTGCCCGGCAACAGCACCGTCGAATTGAAAGAAGTGCCCGTCCCGGCGCCCGGCCACGGCGAAGTGCTGCTTCGCATGAAGGCCTCCACTATCTGCGGTTCGGACATACGCTGCATCTATCACCAGCATCTGGGCAAGGGCCCCGAAGGCTACCAGGGCGTGGTGGCCGGCCACGAACCGTGCGGCCAAATCGTCCAGGCGGGTCCGGGATGCCGCCGCTTCGGCGTGGGCGACCGCGTCATCGTTTATCACATCTCCGGCTGTGGCCTGTGCAACGATTGCCGCCGCGGTTACATGATCTCCTGCACCAGCGCCCAGTATCGCCGCGCCTACGGCTGGCAGCGCGACGGCGGCATGGCGGAATACCTGCTCGCCGAGGAGAAGGACCTGATCTATCTCCCCGCGGAGCTGACCTACGCCGATGGCGCGCAGGTGGCCTGCGGCTTCGGCACGGTCTATGAGGGCCTGGAGAAGATCGGCATCAGCGGCAACCATGCCGTGCTGATCACCGGTCTCGGTCCGGTCGGCTTGGCCACCGGCGCGCTCTGCCGCAAGCTGGGCGCCAACAAAATCATCGGCATCGACGTGGTCAAGGAGCGCATGCAACTGGCGCTCGACCTCAAGCTCTGCGACGAAGTGCTGGAGAGCGGTCCCGATAACGTCGCCGAGGTCCGCCGCCTCACCGGCGGCATGGGCGTGGAGCGCGCGGTGGATTGCTCGGCCAACGACCAGGCGCGCGCCACCGCCATCCGCGCCACCCGCAAGTGGGGACGCATCGTCTTCCTCGGCGAAGGCGGACGCGTGGAGTTCAACCCGTCGCCCGACATCATCCACGATCAGAAGACCATCTACGGATCGTGGGTGACGTCCACCTGGCTGATGGAGGAA
>JADGNT010000785.1 GCA_017883345.1 Candidatus Solibacter sp.
CCTGATTCCAGCTTTCCGGAACGTTGTCGAAGGGCAGGCGGAACGGCTTGATCTGCTCCGGCGCCACCGCGCCGATCTTCGGGCTCACGATGGGGACTCGCTCGCGCAACACCACCTGCCCGTACGCGTCGTAGAAGACGCACCTGATTTCCACCGTCTTCACGATACGGTCGCCCACGTTCTGAATGTTGCCCACAATCTCTACCACGCTCTGCTTCAGATAGCTTTCGTGGGCTTTCATCTCCACGTTCGTCAGCTTGAGTTTGCCGGCATAGGCCCGCGCCTCCCCGGTCAGCGGCGGGGGAGCGGGCGGCGGCTTCTTCGCCGCGCGGTCGAGATAAAGAAAGCCGCCGAGGCCCAGCACGAGCACCAGGCCAATCACGATCGCCATCGGCGGGATGGACGCTTTCTTGGGCGCTGTTTTACTTACCACCAACGGTCATTTCTCCCATTTTGATTGTAGGCGCTGCCACCGATCCGCGAAACTCCAGATCGCTGCCGACGCCCTCGATGCCGCGCAGCATGCCGTTCAGATTTCCCGCGATGGTCACCTCGCTCACCGCAAACGCCAGTTCTCCATTGCGGATCCACAGCCCGGCCGCGCCCCGCGAGTAATCTCCCGTCACCACGTTCACGCCGAACCCCATCAGTTCGGTCACATAGAACCCGTTCGGTATCCCCGCAATGATCTGCTCCGGCGTTTGGACGCCCTTCTCCAGGAAAAAGTTCCCGTGCCCGATCCCGGCGTTGCCGGTCAGCCCGCGCGACGCGTTGCCGGTGGTCTTCATGCCCAGCTTGCGCGCCGCATAGGTGTTCATCAGGTAACTCTTCAGCACGCCGCGCTCGATCACCACCGTGCGCCGCGAGGCCACGCCCTCATCGTCGAACGGAGAGGTGCCGAACAGCCCCGGCAGCGTGCCATCGTCGATCACCGTCACCTCGTCGCTCGCCACCTTTTCGCCGAGTTTGCCGGCCAGGAACGATTCCTGCCGGTAGATCGACATGCCGTGGACCGCTTCGAAGATGTTGTCCAACAGCGACCGCGCCGTGCGCGGTTCGAACACCACCGGCACCCTTTGCGTCTCCACCTTGACCGCATTCAGCCGCCGCAGTGCGCGCTGGGCCGCCATCCGGCCGACGTGCTCCGGAGACTCCAACCCGGAAAATCCGCGCGCTATGGTGTACCAGTAGTCGCGTTCCATCGACTCGCCGTCGCGCGCCACCGGCGAGGTGCTCAGCGAGCAGTAGCTGCTCCGGTACTCGCCCGCGAAGTCACGCGAATTGGCGAAAATGTGCCGTCCCGCGTAGTTGTCGAACCCAGCGCCCTCGGAGTTGGAGATCCGCGGATCGCTGGAGAGCGCCGCGTCCTCGGCGCGCTTGGCAATCTCGATCTTGAACGCCGTATCCAGTTCCGCGACATCGGGGGAGTACATCCCCAGGTCGCCTTCCAGCGTGCCGAACTCGCCGGGGTCCGGCAACCCGGCGTGCGGATCTTCGGTCGTGATATCGGCCAGGTCGATCGCCGATTTCACCAGGTGCCCGATCCCCTCATTCGAAAGATCGCTGGTGTAGGAGGCGCCCGTGCGCCGCCCGATCATGATGCGCAGACCCGCGCCGCGCGATCCGGCTTCCTTCAGGTTCTCCACTTCGCGCATGCGCACCTTAGCCGAAAATTCCTCGCCCTCGGCGATGGTGCACTCGGCGTCGCTCGCGCCCGCCGCCCGCGCCTGCTTCACGATATCCTGCGCGAGTTCCAACAGGTGATTGGCGCTCAAGCCGTGCCTCCTACGGTCATTTTGTCGATCTTGATGGTGGGGATTCCCACCCCCACCGGCACGCTCTGCCCGGCCTTGCCGCAGGTGCCGATGCCTTCATCCAGCCGCAGGTCGTTGCCCACCATGCTGACGTATTTCAACGCTTCCGGCCCGTTGCCGATCAGCGTGGCGTTGCGCACCGGACGGGTCAGCTTGCCGTCCTCGATGAAGTAGCTCTCCGACGCCGAGAAGACGAAGTTGCCGCTGGTGATATCCACCTGCCCGCCGCCGAAGTTCACGCAGTAGAGTCCCTTGGGTACGGAGCGGACGATCTCTTCCGGATCGCTCTCCCCGGCCATCATGAACGTATTCGTCATGCGCGGCATGGGGATGTGCGCATAGCTTTCGCGCCGCCCGCTGCCCGTCGATTCCGCTCCCAGCAGTCGGCTAGAGAGCTCGTCCTGCAGGTAGCCGCGCAACACGCCGTTCTCGATCAGGACGTTGCGCTGCGTCGGCTGCCCTTCGTCGTCCACGTTGAGCGATCCGCGCCGGCTGCCGATCGTGCCATCGTCCACCACGGTGCACAGTTCGCTCGCCACCTTCTGTCCCATGCGCCCGCTGAAGGCCGAAACGCCCTTGCGGTTGAAATCCGCCTCTAAGCCATGGCCCACCGCTTCATGCAGCAGGATCCCCGGCCAACCGGGCCCCAGCACCACCGTCATCTCGCCCGCCGGCGCTTCCACCGCGTCCAGCATGGCGATGGCTTCGCGCGCCGCTTGGTGGGCGAAGTGCTCCGGGGTCTTTTCTTGCAGGAAATAATCCAGGTCCATGCGTCCGCCGCCGCCCGCGTGGCCGCGCTGCGGGGGCCCGCCGCTCTGCCGCGCCAGCACCGACACGCTGAGTCGCGCCAGGGGCTGCCGGTCCACCGAGAGTCTGCCTTCGCTGGTCGCCACCAGCACTTGCCGCAAGTTGTCCGCGTAGACCGCCTGCACCTGAAAGATGCGCGGGTCGAACGCCCGCGCCGCGCGGTCGGCGCGCTTCACCAGGTCCACGCGTTCGCTGAACGCCGTTTCGGTAGGCGCCGTCAGCACCGGGTACAGATTGTGCTTGCGGCCCTCGTTGAGGTCGAACTTCGCCACCTTGGCCGGCGCCGCCGCGATGTGCGCCGCCACATTGGCCGCCTTGCGAATCTTCTCGGGCGCCAGATCGTCGCTGTAGGCGTACCCGGTACGCTCGCC
>JADGNT010000786.1 GCA_017883345.1 Candidatus Solibacter sp.
GGAGCAGCCGTGGGTGGAGATTCACACGCGGGATGAGGCGGGGTTCTGGCGGATTAGCGAAACGCGCGGCTTGGCAGCGGATTGCGAGTTTTCGGGGATTGATTGCCGGGTGCCGATGGCGGCGCTGTATGAGGGGGTTCTGGAGGAATAGGGGACGGGACTTGTCGTGGAAAGACGCCTTCCGGATTGGCTCCCCAGTCTGGATACGTTTCGAACTCTGACGGCCTAAAACACACTGCGCTCGAACCGAGCGCAGTCGTTTCCTTCCAGCGGCTTCGATTGCGCATGACGACTCCCATCCAGCCAGGGAACCCAAGCTGGACGCATCTAGAACCACCGGAAGCGAACGTGTCGCCAACGGTATCGCAAGGTTCCGACTCGCCCCCGCCGCAACTTTTGAGGAGTCGTGTAGGGCGATTCATTAGATACAATCAAGGTTAGGGGGTGATTTCATCTTGACGACGACGGCAACCAAAAAACAAATCCTGGAGGATGCGGGCTACGCCTACAGTTTTGACCGCGAGATCTACCTCAACCGCAAGGCCAGAAAGGTATTCAGTCTTGAGTTCGTGGAGGATCACAACGAAGCCTCGCTGAAAGCCAGCGTTGTTGAACCCGCACCGTCCACAGGTGAATGGCGCTTCTACTTTAATTCACCGCCATCGGAGGGGGTCAAACGCGATCTCTCGACAGTGCTCGGTTAAATGGCGGAACGAACACCAGAGGACCGGCTGCGTGAAGAGTACTTCGTGTTGCTACCCGATGTACGCCGTGTCATTGAAGAACTTGAGGCTCAAGTCCGGCATTGCTTACTGCCGCTGTCGAGCAAATTGGACAGATATGAACGCTTGGTCGTTACCTCGCGGGTAAAAGACTGCGAGAGCGCACTGGGCGCGCTTCGGAGACGGCAAGAGGGTGCGACTTTCGACTCCGACAAAGCCGCCTCATACACACTTACCGCTCTCAACGATTTGGCGGGCGTTCGCGTCCTTGTGTTTCCCCGGAGCCGCTGGATCGAAGCCAACGGCGATTTGCGGCAACGCTTCTACTCGTGGACGTCGGATCCAGTTCTTGCCGACGACCTAGGCGAGGAGCCCCTGGCGTTCAAATATCACGGATACTGCGCGGCAAGCGCCAGGGTTTGCGGCGAACTCCAAATAGCGCCGATGCTGATCGGACTGTTCTGGCAGGTCGAGCACTCAACAATCTACAAACCATCCCCCGAGCTAAAAGGCGTGGGACGATCGCTTGAAATGCGGCAGCGCACAAGCGATGTTCTGGTGGCGCTCAAGGCCTTTGAGAATGAGTTCGAGCGATTGGTGCGACTCGATCCGCTCAGTAACCATGGCATCAAACCGCCGGGCGCAAGCAATTAGCGAAGACGAAACTCCAGCCTGTAGACCCGAGTGATGCGCAAGATTTGGCTCCCCAGAGAGGGCTTGAGAATCTAGTTCCCCGTATTGTGCGCCAAGACCAACGGACTCTTGCGGACCGGACGGGCCGATGCCGTGGTGACCGCTTTACCGCGGGTCGTTCCCCGGCGGCGGGCCGAGGCCGACAGCGTCTTCCTAGCCAAGGGCGCTGGCACGCGCTGTGCGGACGGAATCAGTAGGCGATCGCCTTCCACGGCTTGCGCCGATTCCAGCCGGTTCACCGAAACGATGTTGGCCGGTGTCACCCCATAGCGCTTGCCGATGGTGGCCATGGTCTCGCCCGAGCCCACGCGGTGCATGCGCCAGTCATCCAGGTGGTTGGCCGGGATGAGTTGCAGCGCCGCCACCAGTGGATTGCCGCTGCCCTTGGGAACGTGCAGCGAGAAGTCCGCCGGAATCATGCCGCGCAGGCTGGCCGGATTGAGCGCCGCCAACTCGGCGAACGGCAGGTCCAGGATATCCGCCACCAAAGTGAGGCTGGTCGCGGCGGTAGTCTCCACCGTGTCGTACACCAGGGGCGGATCCAGTTGGAAGCCCTCGATGCCGTACTCGGCCGCGTTCTTTTCCATGATCGTCATGGCCAGAATGATGGGCACGTAGTTGGTGGTCTCGGCGGGCAGAACGCCGCGCGAGCGCAATTCCCAGAAATCGGCGTATCCGGTACGCTCCACGGCCTTTTCGACCGTCCCCGGGCCGCAATTGTAGGCCGCAAGGGCGAGGTACCAGTCGCCGAACTCGTGATACAGATCGCGCAGGTGGTGGGCGGCGGCACGCGTGGCCTTCTCGGGATCCATACGATCGTCCGTGAAGGCGGTCTGCTTCAAGCCATACTCATTGCCGCGCCACTGGAGGAACTGCCACATGCCGCCGGCGGCGGCGCGCGACACGGCGCGCGGGATGAACCCGGATTCCGCCTGCGCCAGGTGAATGATCTCCTGCGGGATGCCTTCCTCGTCCAGGATGCGCTGGATCATCGGCCGGTAGCGTCCCGACCGCTGCAATCCGGCGAGCAGCGTCTTATGGCCGCGGTTGGAGAAATAATTGATATATCCCAACACCGCGTCATTCACCGACAGCGGCAATTGGGAAGTGGTGGCCGCCACCTGTTCCCGCACCTTGTCCTTCAGCTTGGGGTCCACCGGAAAGGTCATTTGCAAAATATCTTCCAGCGGAGCTTTTTCGAACTTTCCCTGGTCCACCTCGGCTGCCGCGCCCAAGTCCGCCAAGTCATAGCGGTGGATGTGGTCCACCATCTCGTCCAACTGCCGCTCATATTGCTGCCGGTCGATCAGCCCCTGCTCGCTAGCTTCCAGCATGAGATCGATGGCGCGGTCGAATTCCCGCCGCGCGTTGGCTAGATCCCCGGCCTGGTAGTAGCGCTTACCCGATTGGAACCGCCGTTGGGCGGTCTGCATGGTGGTGTCGCCCTGCGTGCGGCGTTGCAGGATTTGGGGGTTCGAGAGGATAATTGCCGGGATATCGGCGCCCAGGTAAAGGTTGTGTGAAACGGGAGGCGGTTCAGCCAGTTCCACGGTTGCCGAGGCGTTGTGCGGCGCCGG
>JADGNT010000787.1 GCA_017883345.1 Candidatus Solibacter sp.
TGCTGGGGGAAGCGGCAAAGCATCTCAACGAACCGGCGATGTTCGCGGCCAAGGCCGCGGCGGCCATCATGGGGATGAACAACATCTTCTACCGCTTCCACCACCTCAGCAGCAACCCAAAGTACGGCGCCATGCCGGCGCGTCTGCGCATGCAGGTGATCGGCAGGCACGGCAGCGATCCGGCCGACTTCGAGTTGTGGTGCCTGGCGGTTTCGGCAATCAACGGCTGCGGCGTCTGCGTCGACTCCCACGAAAATGTGCTGCGCGACAAGGGTGTGAACGAAGAGACGGTGCTGGCCGCGGTGCGGATCGCCTCGACAATTCACGCGCTGGCGGTCGTCTTTGACGCCGAACCGGCCCCGCTAGCGGCTACGGTTTGATGGCTCCTGCCACCTTGAGTTTCTTCTCGATGCGGGAGATGTAGTTGATGGTTTCGCGGTAGGGCGGAACCCCGTTGTATTTGTCCACGGCTCCCGGACCGGCATTGTAGGCTGCCAGGGCGTGGCGCAGCCCGTAGTTGTACTTTTCCAGCAGATCGCGCAGGTAGCGCGCCCCGGCATCCACGTTTTGAGCCGGGTCGTGGGGGTCCGCGCCGAGCACCTGAGCCGTGCCCGGCATGAGCTGCATGAGGCCGATCGCGCCCTTTGGGGAAATCGCCAGCGGCTGGAAACCGCTTTCGGCAGCCATCACAATGCGTACCAGTCCCCGCGGCAGACCGTAGCGGTCGGCGGCGGCGTCCGCCAGTTCCAGTGGGGTGGGCGGCAGTGGTGCGATCGCCATGGCGGACGCTTCCGGCGCCGCAAGGGCCGCCGGCTCCGCCACTGGAGCTTGGTACTCTTCGGCCTCGTAGCTGCGAACCACGGTCGAATTCAACTCCACAAAACCTGTACCTTGGTAGAGACGCACTTTGGCCCCGTCCGCCTCGTGCCGGTCAACGTGCAAGCGGGCGCCACTGGCGAACACCGCGTACTCACCCGCCAAGGCGCCGCCGGCCAATAAGAAGAACAGTACGAGTAAACGCATTCGTCCCTATGTCATTATGACGTATTTTTGGCCCGAAGCGTGCAGTCGCAGTGCAAAGGAGCCGATCTGCTATCTTGGAGGGTTAACTTTACCCTGGTATGCCGTTTCACATTCAACCACTCCGCGAGTTTCTAGTCCGCCCCAGCCTGCCCGACTCGTTGTCTCGTTTGACCGAGTTGTCCTACAACATCGTCTGGAGTTGGGAACCCATGATCCGCTCCGTGTTCCGCCGCCTCGATCCCGTGATGTGGCGCGACTGCGGGTACAATCCGGTGCTGATGCTGGGCCGCGTCTCCCAGGCCACCCTGCAGAAGGCCTCCACCGATCCGCGCTACCTGGCGCTCTATCGTTCGGCTTGTGCCATGTACGATGCGCGAGTGCGCAAGAGTCCCGCGCCGGCCGATGGCAAACTGATCGCCTACTTCTCCGCGGAATATGGTCTGACCGAGTGCCTGCCGGTGTATTCGGGCGGCCTCGGGATCCTCTCCGGCGACCACTTGAAGTCTTCCAGCGACCAGGACTATCCGCTAATCGGACTGGGGCTGCTCTACCAGCAGGGTTATTTCCGGCAATTTCTAAATCCCGACGGATGGCAGCAGGAACGCTATCCGATGAACGACTTTTACACGCTGCCGCTGGAAACCGTGAAAGACGCCGATGGCCACGATCTCAAGGTCTCCGTGAAACTACCCACCGGCATGGTGTTCATTCAGATCTGGAAGCTCGGCGTCGGGCGCATCACCGTGTACTTGCTGGACACCAACATTCCCGACAATGTACTGCCGCAGGATCGCGACATCACCGATTCCCTGTACGGCGGCGACACGGACACGCGGATCCGGCAGGAAATCGTGCTCGGCATCGGCGGCATGCGCGCCTTGCGGGCGCTGGGGCTCAAGCCGACCGTGTTCCATATGAATGAAGGCCACTCGGCCTTCCTCGCGCTGGAACAGGTCCGGCTCTACATGCGCGACCAAAAGCTCAGTTTCGAAGAGGCCCTGGAAGCGGCCCGCGCCAGCAACGTTTTCACCACCCATACCCCGGTTCCCGCCGGCATCGACCTGTTCGATCCCGGCATGATGTACCACTACTTTTCCGAGTACTGCGCCGAAGTCGGCGTCGATTTCCAGCAGCTCATGGCGCTGGGGCGCCGCAACTGTTTCAACCGCGACGAGCGTTTCTCCATGGCCGTACTGGCGCTCAGCACTTCCTCCTACCGCAACGCGGTCAGCCGTCTGCACCGCGAGGTCTCCCAGGAGATGTTCCACGACTTGTGGCCGCAGCTCCCGCTGTGGGAGGTGCCAATCACCTCGATTACCAATGGCGTGCACCTGCCGAGTTGGCTCAACGGCACCCTTGCGTTGCTCTACGATCAGTACCTGGATCCGGACTGGCGGGACCGCTTCAACGATCCAGCAATCTGGACACAAATCGAGGAGATTCCGGATGAGGAGCTGCTCGAAGTGCACCGCCGGCGCAAGCGGCGCCTGGTTGCGTTCGTGCGCTCCCGCCAGCATTCGTCGGCGATTCGCCGCCAGGCGTCGTCGCTCGAAGTGCGGCGCAGCGGTGAAGTCCTGGATCCGAACGCCTTTACCATCGGCTTCGCCCGCCGCTTTGCCACCTATAAGCGCGCCACGCTGCTCTTCCGCGACGTCGAGCGCCTGAAACGCATCCTGCTGAATAACGATATGCCGGTGCAGATCGTGATCGCCGGCAAGGCGCATCCGAAAGACCAGCCGGGCAAGACTTACATCCGGGAGGTGGTGCAGCTTTCACGCGATCCGGACCTCTGGAAGCACCTCGTCTTCGTGGAAGACTACGACATGAAGGTCGGGCGCGAACTCGTGCAGGGCGTCGACGTCTGGCTCAACAATCCACGCCGCGGCGAAGAGGCTTGCGGCACCAGCGGCATGAAAGCCGCCATCAACGGGGTGCTGAATCTCAGTATTCTGGATGG
>JADGNT010000092.1 GCA_017883345.1 Candidatus Solibacter sp.
ACCTCGACGTCGCGTTTCATCAGCAGCTCGTGGCTGGCCGGATCATAGGTGGCGCCGGTCGCTTTGCCGTCGCCCTTTTCGAAGATGAAACTGGAGGGCTGGTCGGTATCGACGCGTCCCGTGTTGCTGTCGCAGGTCAGGCCGGAAGTCTTAATGACGGTCGGTTGCTTGGCCGGCAGCCCGGTGATCGGCAGATTGAGCGTGATCTCGACATCGCCCTGGGAATAGAGACTTTTTTCCGCGGTGTTGAAGGCGGCAGCGGCGCTCTTCACCATGTCGTAGGTCTTGCCGTCCTTCCCGTAGATCTTCATGGCGACGTTCTTGAGATCCACGCGGGAAGCGTCCTTCACCTGTTGAAAGCCTTCGGCGTCGATGTCCGATCTGATGCGGCCGGTTTTCAGGTCTGTATCGCGATAATGCCAGTGTTCGGCGGAGGCGCTCAGTCCCGTCGAAAGCGGCGGGGGAGCAGCCGGCACATTCCCTGCCAGTAGTTTTTTTTGAGCCCGATATTGGTAGACCACGCCGCCGAGGATCGCGGCTATTGCCACCAGCAGGAGCCAGCGCATACCTCGCATGGGGATGACTCCAATATAGCGCGGAGAAACCCGGGGACAGACAGGACTGCCAGCGAATTTCCGGCAAAGAGCGCCGGAAATCCATGGCAGTCTTGTCAGTCCCCAGCAGCGCGCTATGCTGGAGGAACCCGCGACCATGCAACCCATCCGCATCCTCGTCACCGGCGGCACCTTCGACAAGGAATACAACGAACTGACCGGCGAACTGTTTTTCCAGAGCACGCATACCGGCGACATGCTGCGTCTCGGCCGCTGCCTGCTGGAGGTGGAGATTGAAACCCTCATGATGATCGACAGCCTCCAGATGACCGATGCCGGCCGCCGCCACATCCTGGCGCGGTGCGCGGCCGTTCCCGAGAAGCGCATCGTGATTACCCACGGCACCGACACCATGGCGAAGACGGCCGCCGTGCTCGGCCCCGCACTGAAGGGCAAAACTGTCGTGATCACCGGCGCCATGGTGCCCTACACCTTTGGGAGTTCGGATGGATTGTTCAACCTGGGCACGGCCATGGCATTCGTGCAGACGCTGGGCGAGGGAGTGTACGTGGCGATGAATGGGCGGTGCTTCCCTTGGCACTCAGTGCGTAAAGATAAGAAAAGGGGCATCTTCGAGTCGGTAGAGGGATTGGGCAAGCTACCCATCCGTCCCGGCAGATTATCTTAGTGCGATAGTGTCAAGTATTTTAACTGTATTGTTTTTATATATTTACGGCTAAATCTTGTCACTCTACCATGAAGTGTGCTAATAATACTTGTGGCACTCAGCAATTTCGCATGAGTGCCCGCGTAGATCAAATACCCAAAAATTTCCGAAAGTGGGAGGTAGTTAATCCATGAAGATTCGTCCGCTCTATGACCGCATCGTGGTCAAACGGATTGAGGAGAAGGAACAGATGCAGGGTGGTCTGTACATCCCCGATACCGCGAAAGAGAAACCGCAGGAAGGCGAAGTAGTAGCCGTAGGTAAAGGCAAGCGCCTGGAAGACGGCAAGGTGGTGGCGCTCGATGTTCAGGTGGGCGACCGCATCCTGTTTGGCAAGTACTCCGGCAGCGACATCAAGCTGGATGGGGAAGAATACCTGATCATGCGTGAGGACGAAGTCCTCGGGATTCTGGACGCACAGCCGGTAACGGCGAAGAAAGCCAGCTAAGGAGCTTAAGACTATGGCGAAACAAATTATATATGCCGATGCCTCTCGTCAGGCGATTCTGCGCGGTGTGAATCAACTCGCCGACGCTGTGAAAGTGACCCTCGGCCCCAAGGGCCGGAACGTGGTTCTGGAGAAGAAGTTCGGCGGACCGACGATCACCAAGGACGGGGTCACGGTCGCGAAGGAAATCGAACTCAAGGATCCGCTGGAGAACATGGGCGCGCAGATGGTGCGCGAAGTGGCCTCCAAGACCAGCGATGTAGCCGGCGACGGCACCACGACCGCCACCATCCTGGCGCAGAGCATCTACCGCGAAGGCGTGAAGGCCGTGGCGGCCGGCGCCAACCCGATGGCCCTCAAGCGCGGCATCGATAAGGCCGTCGAAGTGATCACGGAGGAAGTCAAGAAGCTCTCCAAGCCCGTGTCCGGTGACATGATCGCCCAGGTTGGCACGATTTCGGCCAACAGCGACCACACCATCGGCAACATCATCGCCGAAGCCATGAAGAAGGTGGGCAAGGATGGCGTGATCACGGTGGAAGAGTCCAAGACCATGGTGACCGAGCTGGATACCGTCGAAGGTATGCAGTTTGACCGCGGCTATCTCTCGCCCTACTTCGTGACCGATGCCGAGCGCATGGAAGTGGTTCTGGAAGAACCCTACATCCTGATCCACGAGAAGAAGATCGCCAACATGAAGGATCTGCTGCCGCTGCTCGAGCAGATCGCCCGCTCCGGCAAGCCGCTGCTGATCGTCGCCGAGGAAGTCGAAGGCGAAGCGCTCGCCACCCTCGTCGTCAACAAGCTGCGCGGCACGCTGAACGCTTGCGCGGTGAAGGCCCCGGGCTTCGGCGACCGCCGCAAGGCGATGCTCGAAGACATCGGCATCCTGACCGGCGGCAAGCCGATCATGGAAGATATCGGCGTGAAGCTGGAAGGTGTGAAGCTCGAGGACCTCGGCAAAGCCAAGCGCATCACGGTGGACAAGGATAACACCACCATCGTCGACGGCGCCGGCGAGTCGAAGGCCATTGCAGGGCGCATCAAGCAGCTCCGTTCACAGATCGACGAGACCACCAGCGATTACGACCGCGAGAAGCTCCAGGAACGTCTGGCGAAGCTCGCCGGCGGCGTCGCGGTGATCAAGGTCGGCGCGGCCACCGAGACCGAAATGAAGGAAAAGAAGGCCCGCGTGGAAGATGCCCTGCATGCCACCCGCGCCGCGGTTGAGGAAGGCATCGTTCCGGGCGGCGGCGTGGCGCTGTTGCGCGCCGGCAAGGCCCTGGCCGACTTCAAGGTGGATGGCGACGAGCAGATCGGCGTGACCATCGTGAAGCGCGCTTGCGAAGAGCCCCTCCGCCAGATCGTCTCCAACTCCGGCACCGAAGGCGCGATCGTCGTCGATAAGGTCCGCATCAACGAGAACCCCAACTTCGGCTACAATGCCGCCACCGATACCTACGAAGACCTGGTAGCGGCCGGCGTCATCGATCCGACCAAGGTGACCCGCTCGGCCCTGCAGCACGCGGCGTCCATCGCCGGCCTGATGCTGACCACCGAAGCCATGGTCGCCGAGATCCCCGAGAAGAAGTCGGCTTCGCCCGGCGGTCCCGGCGGACACGGCGGCGAGATGGATTACTAAGCACCCTCCGATTCAGTGAAACCTGGCCGCGCTCCCCTAATCGGGGAGCGCGGCTTTTTTTGTGCGTTTCGACGCACAATATTATTTGCGCCGCTTCCCCAGCGTCATCCCGGACCACGTCTTATCCACCGCGCACACTGTAGTCCACCAGGCGCGAATCCCTCGCCATCTGGCGAATCCGCACCATGGTCAAATCGCTGTCCGTCCCGGACGCCTTCTTGGGCCACAGCACCCACACCCGCCTGCCCTTGCGCATCATGCCCGCCAGTTCGGGCAGTGCGCGGCCCAGCGCCACGGAACTCACGCGCAAGCGTCCGCCGCGCCATCGGCTTCGTTCAGACGCGCAAATCGAAGGGGTGCGGCGCCGTCTGCGCGGTAAGAACTATCTTCCGAGCACTGTATCGATCCCGGTGAGAAGTAATTCCACCTTGGCGCGTGGAAGCTTGCCGACGCGCTCCGTGAGGAGGTCCCTATCCAGCGTCAGAACCTGAGAGACATTCGCCACGGAATCTTTCGGCAGTCCGGTAAGGCGGGCCGAAAGCAGGACGTTCCCGGGCGCGTCCGCCCAACGAAGATTGCTGGTCAGCGGCACGCACACGACGGTCGAAATCCGACTGCGGTTCAAGGCGTCCCCCTGCACAACGACAACCGGCCGTCTAAATCCCGGAGCCGATCCCACCGGAGCCGGTAGATCGGCCCACCAGACCTCGCCTTGGGAGATCACCATTCGCTTCGCTCTAAAATGCGATGGGCGGCCGATGCAACGAACTCATCGGAGGGACTCCCCAATTCGGCACAGACTCGATCCATGGCATCCGTTACATCCTCTGGCGCGTGGCGCGCCACGTACTCCTTGACCGCATCGCTGAACAACTGGCTCCGCGATTTCTTCGTTCGCCGCGCGAGCCGCTCGGCTCCTTCAAAGACATCATCTGGAATGGAAACGGCGGTCTTCATACCATTAGTATAACTGCAATAGTTTGGCGGCTTAAACGCTCGGCACGTCATGGGCCTCGATGTAAGTGCCCATCGAATCGATAATGTTCCCCACCGGCTCCCGCTTCTGCGCTCGCGCGGCATTGCTTACAGGGGCGCATGGCGGATCGCCTTCCACGAAGACCAGCCGGATCGAACGCAGCGGTTTCTGCTCACGGATGAGCACCCCCACGGCCTCTCCGACGCCGTGCGCCTGCCCTACGCCGACTGCAGTTTCGATTGCGCGATCGCTTCCGGCGTGTTAGCTGGAGGGTCACCCTCACCTGGATATCAGGCGCCAACGTGGGACCGGAATCGGCCGCCGCGCGACCGCCTACGGCAGCACAGCCACAGGCGCGCGCCAGAAGGCAACCTTCTGGGATTGCACATCGATCACGCTGACCTGGCAGGTGTACCGGCCGGGCTCTAGCGCCGTAAGCGGAATACTCAGCTTGATGGGCTGCACCTTGGCCTGGGCTTTGAAACCGTCTTTCGGCGCCTGCATGGGCGTTTCGAAAACCTTGGTCTTGCCGCGGTAGAACGAGACGGTGGTTTGGAGCGGTTGCGGCGCCTCTGGTTCAAAGGCTTCCAGGTAGACGTATAGAGTCTGGTCGCGGCGGAACGCGCGCGTTACGCTGGGGACGATCTTCTGGCCGTTCTGGATGAGCGGGTGGTTGGCCATGGCCTTCTTGTCCTGGTTGCCAGTGGCGACGGCGGTGCTCTGCGCTTCGATCTGGTTGCTCAGCACCACCGAACTGATGGGCAGCCAGGATTTCTCGGCGGCAAGGTCGGGAATGACGAACTTGGTTTCGAAGGTTCCCATCTTGCCGGTGACGTTTTCACGGGCGAGAAACTTGACCGTGTAGGTGCCGGGCGCCAGTTCAAAGCCGGAATCGTAGGCCAGATTTTTCTTGGCGAGTTCGGCGGCGGTGACGCCTTTCAGCTTCACCTCGAGGTTGTCGCGCACCTGGCGCACCACTTTGTTCTTGCTGTCGGTGACCTGGCCGATGAAGTCCAGGCGGGCGCTCTCGATATCGCCGTGCCTGGCGAGATCGATCTCCGAGCCGGGGATTTTGGCTTCGAGCGGGACGAAGTAGCGGTCCTGCGCCAGGCGGAAATAGTTGAGTTCAAGCTGCAGCGAGAGGTCGGTCATGGGGTCGCCCAGGAGGAGGGCCTCCTGCAACTGGCGCTCGCGGTCGGAAGCGGTGAACTGCTTGAACTCCTTACCGGCGAAGTAGCCGGGCCGGTAGTCCAGGCGGGCGGTCTTGCCGGCGTTGTTGGCCAGCTCCACCTTGATGCGGCGGTACTGGCCGTCGAGCGCCTGGTTGGTGCTGTAGTAGCCCAGGATGTAGTAGTCGTTGATTTCCTTCTGGGCTTGGACGATGCCGGCCGCGAGGTCGTTGTTGTCGAGAAACTCTTTTCCGCCGGTGTCGGCAGCCAGCGTGTGGAGCGTCTCCTGGGAGGCGCGGAGCTTGGTAATGGCGGCGATTCCACCGCCGGCGAAGGCGCCGGCGGCGCTGCCGGCGCCCTTGGTGGCATCGCCGGAGGCGGCGGACAGGCCGCGCGCATCCACCGGGAACAGGGCCACGTTGTAGCGGATGGCGGCGTTGGTGGTGGCGCGCATCTGAGATTCGTTTTCGACGCCGGACTTGGTGAAGCCGCTGGAGAAGTACATCAGGCCTTTCTTCTCGGGAAGCGCGCCGAGCGCCTTGATCGCCGATTGCAGGGCGACCAGCTTGCGGTCGGCGTTAAAGATGTTGAATTCGGTGTCGTCGGCGGTGTAGGCGGCGCCGGTAGTGGCGGAGTCGTCGGTTGCCGCCGCCAGATCGCTGCCCTCTCCGGCGATCAGGCTGTTGACGGCTTTGGAGATGAGGTCCCGGTCGGTGGTGAAATCCTGCAGCAGGTTGAGCCGGTTGGTGAAGCTCATGACGGCCACGGTGTCGGCAGCGGTCATGTCGGTGCGTACGAACCTCATGGCGTTTTCCTGGGCGCGAATCTGATCCTGCAGGGGCATGGAGGTCATATCGAAGTACAAGACCAGCAGGCGGCGGTCCTTGTACTTGATTTCGCCAGGCTTGCCGGCGGCGATGGTGGTTGGCGTCGCGGGGGGCGCGGCGGGGTTGGCAGGCAGGGTACCCTTTGGGTCCGCCTGCCCCACCGGCGGGTTGGCAGGCGGGGTACTCTTTGGGTCCGCCTGCCCCACGGGCGTATTGTCGAGCTTTTGATACTCGCAAATGGCGATTTTCTGTTTCTTGCCATCCTCGGAGAGGATGAAGTCGCCGGGTTTCAGGCCGGTCATGCGGTTGCCGTCCTTGTCCTTGGCGGAGAGGTTGATGGTCACCAACTGCGTGGTGACGGTGAACTTGACGGGCTCCTTGGGCGCGGGCGCCGGAGGATTCCGCGGGTTCTGCGCCACGAGCAGCGCGGCAGTGAGAAGGGCGGCCAGGGCTTCTTTCATAATCAGAACCTGAAACGAAGATTCGCGGTCATGTTGCGCATGGGCTGGCTTCCGGTCGGCAGGCCGTAGTTGTAGGCATTGACCACCGTGCTCCAGCCGTTGATCGCGACGTGGTTGATGAAGTTGGTGGCGTCGAAGCGCAGATCGGCGCTGCGCCGTTCGCCCAGCCGGAAGACGCGGCCGAGGGACGCGTTGAAACCCCAGATGGCGGGGCCGATAATGGTGTTGCGCCCGGCATTGCCCCAGCGGCCGGCGGCCGGCACGGAGAACGCGGCGAGGTTGAAGGGCTGGCCGGAAGGGGCGCCGATGTCGAGGCCGGTGGCATCGGCGCGAACCGTGCCGGTGATCCCGGTGCCGCCCACCGTGGACCGGTTGCCGCCCAAGGTAGCCGTCAACGGGGTGCCCGCGCGCCAGGTAAAGCCGTTGGTGAGAGTCCAATCCTTCAGCGCGGCGCCCTTCCATCCTTTGCGCAGGGTGCCGCCGGCTTTACCCTGACCGGTGCTGTACTGCCAATTGCCGTTGAGCTGCGCTTTGGGGACGAGAGCGGAGGTGGCCTTTTCGGCGTTCAGGTCCTGCCAGTTCTGGGCGAGGGTGCTGCCCCCTGCGCCGACCACCGAACCATTATCGATAGCGCGAGCGGTTTGCAGGCTCACACTGGCCGAGAATCCGCTCGCCATTTGGCGCCCAACCTGGAAGACCTGGATAGTGGCGTGCAGTTTGGCATTGGACTGCTGGTAGATGAAGCCCACGGGGGGACCGTTGACGGGCGCCGCCACACCGGGCGGGAGAGAGTTGGGCAGGTAGGTCTGATCCAGGTGAGAAGCCTTGGCATAGACAAAGCCGGTCACCACGTAGTAGCCCTTGGGCAGGGGCTGTATGAGGATGATCATCGCCTGACTCACGGAAAGGAGCCGGTAGTTGGGATCCACCGCGTAAGTATTGGCGAATTCCGGCGTGTTGAGGAAACCGCTCTGCATGGTCAGCGGGTTGGCCGGCGAACTGGCGAGGCTCAACACCTTGGCGAACGGGGGCTGCCCGGACAGGTTGTTGGCAATGGGGGCGTAAGCGTCCAGGGGATGGACCTGGCTGAAGCCGAAGCGCACCTGGGTGGGCATTTTGGGGTTCTTATAGAAGGGGCGCCATGCCAGGCCGAGGTTCGGTGAGAAGGCGGTACGGTCGCCCCTGATGAGCGAATTGGGGAGCGATCCGGAGAACTTTGCCGATTGTCCGGCGAGGACCACGGGAGCGCTCGCGAAGCCCGGGCCGATATCCAGGTTGGCCATGCGGTTGTAGATCTCCGTGTAGGGCGCCGTGTAGTCCCAGCGGAGGCCGAGATTGGCCGTGAAGGCCTTGCTGATGGTCCAGTTGTCGGACGCGTAGGCGTCGATTTTCCAGGTGCGGAAGTACTTGTCGGCGTTGCCGAAGCGGATGGAAGCGACATCCGGCAGGTTGAGCAGGAAGTCGGCAAAATCATAGCCGCCGGCTCCGTTGGCGCCGGTGGTGGCCACCCCGGTGAAGACGAAGGAGCCGCGCCCGTTGGGGTCGGCGAAAGGGTTGATCTGCTGCCGCCGGTAGTCGCCGCCGAAGGTCCACTGGTGTTTGGCGCGCACCAGGTTGATGCTGTAATTGACGTTGCTGGTCTGGTTGCGCGAGAGCGACGCGTTGCCGTCGGAGAGGCCGGAGAAGTTGGTGAAGCTGAGGTTGGGCGGCCCCCAGTTTTGCGGCAGCGAAGACGTGCCTTGAATGCCGAGCTGCCGGGCGATGTCTTGATGCAGCGTCGCGAAGTAGGGCGACAACTCGGTGCGCGAGCGGCTGAAATTGAAGCTGACGTTCTGCACCAGCCGTTTGCTGAATGTGTGCGCCCAGGCGATGTTGGCGTTGACTCCGTAATTGCTGGTGTTGTCGATGAAGCCGAAGAGGTTGGGGTTCACGCCGCTGGAGCGCTGCCATCCCACGCCGCCCGACAAGCGGTCCTTCTTGCCGAGGGTTTGGTTGAGACGCACATTGAGGTTGTCCTGGTCGCTCACGCCGACGATGGAGGTCTGGTAGTTCAGCCGCGAGCCGGGCGCGTTGGGTAGCGGGTAATAGTTCGCCAGGGTCAAGGCGGTGCTGCTCAGGCGGGAGGCCGGGATCCTGTTCCCCGGGAAAGGCTGTCCGTTGGCGGGATCGTAAACCGTCACCGGCCCCTGGACGACCGACTGGGAAAAGTCCCCGGTGCGCTCTAGCGCCGTGGGCATGGTGTAGTTGTTGGTAGTGGCGTTCCGCGTGCGGCCCATGGAGTAATTGAGGACAAACGTACCGCCCTTGCCGCTGAGCAGGTGGGGAATCTTCAGCGGTCCGCCGAACGAGGTATTGATGCGTCCTTTGGCGAAGGCCGGTTTGGGCGTGAGGATACCGGTGAGCGAATAGGAGTTGGCGTCCCAGACGGAATTATCCAGGGAGAAGGCGGCGTTGCCGTTGTACTGGGAGCCGCCGCTGAGATTGTTGCCGAAAGAGGCTCCGCCACCACCGCCGCCACCGACGGAACCGGCGAGCACGAGGGATTCGCCACCGCCGCCGCTAGGGGCAGTGGTGGCGGCGACCGCGGCGGCGCGCGATTGGGCGCTGTCCTGAGCTTGCAGTTGGGCCGTCATACGGGCGCGGGCCGCGGCCTGCGCCTGTGCCGGTGTCATCGGCGGACCGCCACGGCCGCCCGGCCCAGAGGGCACCCCACCCGGCCCAGAGGGCACCCCTCCCGGTGTTCCGGCAGCTCCCGGCCCAGAGGGCACCCCGGCAGGCGTGGCGCCCGGCCCAGAGGGCACCCCGGCAGCCAGGGTTCCGGCCGGAGGCGGAGCCGGAGTGGCCGGTGGCGGGGCCAGTTTGAGGTCCCAGGTGGGAGGCGGCGCGGCGGGGGCTACGCCGATTTCGCGCGAGACCTTGGAGAACCCCGCAATTTCGACTTCGATGGTCCAGGTTCCGTCGGGCAGATCGCGGAAAGAGTACGTACCGTCGTCGTCGGTGGACGTGGTGAGTTTGCGGTCGCCCTGGATCGCCGTAACCACAGCGCCTGGGATGGGCAACCCATGAAAGGTCACGATACCGTGATGTTCCGAAGCCGTGAGAGCGAAGGCGGCGCTCCAGGCGATACCGGCATAAATAAGGACACGCTTCAGGGACGTCATGCTAGCGATATGCTCCACTACCCCGTGTCGATGAGCAGGCGGTGTGCCACAAAAAAGTATCGGCGAGCCCTGGCTGGCGGCGAGGTACAGTCATAGGGACGTGTCCGATTTCGGAATATCGATGTCCGAAAACGCGCTCTCCGGCAGCTCCATTTCTGCCCACTCGAATCGGTCTACGCTTCTCAGACGAAGATACGACGCAAGATTTACAAAAGTTCGCGGAAAAATCACCCCACGGACATACGAGCGCGGGGAGGCGCGCCAGAGATGCCGGCGGTACTCCGGTCCGCGACAGTCTATAAGATGGGGTCCAGGTCCAATGCTGTTCACTTAGCGCCTTGAGTGCTGCGAACTGCCGCTGCCGGCACGTTGATATCGAGAACGGATTCGCTCAAGGACCGGTGTTCGAGGACTGGCGTGGGGGCGTTTCGCCGGCCGCGGGGTCGCGGGAGTCGTTTTTGCGGAGACTCCCAAGGATTTGCAACTGGGTTTCGGGCGTTTGGGTTGCGGGCGAGACGGAGCCGGAGCTGATTACGACGGCGTCCTGGTCGCGCGCCTCGAGGCGTTCTAGCTCTTGGAGAGCGGTGCGGAA
>JADGNT010000093.1 GCA_017883345.1 Candidatus Solibacter sp.
GCCAAGAAGACCACGGGGACCGGGCTCGGCTTGCATATTTCGAAGAGGATCGTTTCCGAAATGGGCGGCAGCCTGGATCTCGAAAGCGAACCTGGAGTCGGATCCACCTTTCGGGTGCGTGTGCCTGCGTGGCACGAAGCAGACAGCGCGATAACGGGGAGTTCAGAATGACACCGGCAGCAAAGCGCATATTGATTGTGGACGACGACAGGGATTTTGTCGAAGCCATAGCGTCGTTCCTGGAAGCTAACGGCTTCACCGTCCTGAGAGCGCACAACGGCAGGGACGGCGTGAAACTGGCAAGAATGGAGCGGCCCGACCTCATTCTCATGGACATCATGATGGATGAAAGAACGGAAGGGTTCTTCACGATTCAGGAAATGCGCCGCCAGGAGGATCTGAAGAGCGTGCCGATATTCGTGCTCAGTGCGCTCTACGCGCAAATGCCGGATTTCGGGAACCCGCCGGACAGAGCTTGGCTGGCGCACGACGAGTTCCTCTCCAAACCGGTGGACATGGTTCAGTTGGTGGAGAAGATACGCCAGCGAATCGGACAGCCGGCATGAAGAAGCCCGATGTGGTTTAGTTCTGCAACGCGCCGGCTTTCGCTCAAGGCAAGGCTGATCTCGAGCTACCTGGTAGTTCTGGGGGTCGGCGGACTGGTTACCTCGTTCGTCGGCTCCTGGATCGTGAGCACGACCATCATGATGCAGGCGCGGCGGGCGGTCGACCACGATTTCGCCGCGGCGAAGACGGTCTACGAACAGCAGCTTCAGGCCCTCCGGCTGTCGGTGCAAGTGGCCGCATCCGGCACCACGATCCAGCGCTACCTCCAGACCGGCGACCAGGCGGCTCTGTACGCCTATTTGCGAGGCATTCACCGGGATGCCGGCTTTGATTTCCTCAGCCTTACCGATGCCGGCGGACGGGTTATTTTGCGTGTCTCCCGGCCAGGCTACAGCGGCCGCGATGCATCGGCGATCGCGGTGGTGAAGGCGGCGCTGGCCGGCAAGGTGGCCGCTGCCACCGAGGTGCTTTCCGCTGCCCAACTTGGCGACGAAGATCCCAGCCTGCCGGCCCGCGCCCGTACCAAGACGGGGAACGGGGAAGTGAACGAAGGCATGACGCAGATCGCAGCCGCGCCCGTGGAGGGACCCGCCGCCAACGTTTTGGGCGTTCTTTATGGCGGCCTCCTGTTGAACGGAAACTCCGCCATCGTCGACCGCGTCTGGACGCTTCTGTTTCGCGGCGACCGATTCAAGGACGCGGATAGCGGCTCCGTCACCATTTTCCGGAACGGATACCGGATCGCGACCAACGTCCGGACCGTGGCCGGAGAGCGGGCGGTGGGCACGGAGGCATCCGCCGAAGTGCGCGAGGCGGTGCTGAAGCGCGGCGCATTATGGCGGGGCCGGGCCTTCGTCGTGAAGCAGTGGTATATCAGCGAATACGATCCGGTTCGCAACTATGCGGGCGACGTGATCGGCATGCTCTCCGTCGGTGTCCTGGAAAGCACTTACACGACGATCCGGAACAGCGTGATCCTCTCCTTTTTCCTTCTCGCCACCATCGGGTTTCTGATGATCATCGGCATCACGTATTACATGATCCGGAATATCACGCGCCCCCTCGGGGAGATGGTCTTCGCCACGCGGAATATCAGCGCCGGACGGTTTGACCAGGAGGTTCAATCGAATTCCCCGGGCGAGATCGCCTTACTGGCCGACTCCTTCAACGCCATGCTCAAGAGCCTGCGGCAGATGAAAGGGGATCTGGAGGAGTGGGGCCGGACTCTCGAAGAAAAAGTCAAGCAGCGCACCGAAGAGCTGGTGGCGATGCAGGCGCGCGTGGCCCAGTCGGAGAGACTGGCATCGCTCGGCATGCTGGCCGCCGGCGTGGCGCACGAGATCAACAATCCGCTCGGCGGCATCCTGGCCTTGACGGGGCTCACGGTGGAAGACATGAAGCAGGAGGATCCGAACCGGGAGACGCTGGAGGAGGTGATCCGTCAGACGGAACGCTGCCGCGACATCGTCAAGGGCCTGCTCGAGTTCTCGCGGCAGTCCAAGGCCAATACCGAAAGGATCGACCTCAATAGAATCCTGCAAGACACGCTGTCGCTGTTGGCGAAACAGGCGCTGTTCTTCAATATCGAGGTCGTCCGCGACCTGGATCCCGGCCTGCCCGCGGTCATGGCGGACAAGTCCCAGTTCCAGCAGGTCTTCATGAACATCTTCGTGAATGCGGTTCAGGCGATGGACGAGCGAGGCACCATTACCATTGCCTCGCGTCACAACCGGGCGGGCAAATGCGTCGAGGTGGCGATTTCGGACACAGGTCGCGGCATATCGCCGGAACAGATCGATCGCATCTTCGATCCGTTCTTCACCACCAAGGAAAGCGGGCAGGGAACCGGCCTCGGCTTGTCCATCGCGTACGGCATCGTGACCACCCACCGCGGGGCCATTTCGGTCCGGAGCGAGGTGGGCAAAGGCAGCACGTTCACGCTCCGCATGCCGGTGGCGGCGGAGGCCGGCGCGGACGTTCAGGCGTAAGCCGCCCCCGGAAGCCCCGGCTTCCAAGGGCGGCTCGCACTATGGGGTAGCGGTGGCCGCGGGGACGCCTCGCTTCTCCATGGGCACAAAATCCCGCGCCTCGTAGCCGGTGTACACCTGCCGCGGGCGCGCGATTTTCTGCTCGCCGTCTTCGAGCAGTTCCTGCCACTGGGCAAGCCAGCCGGCCGTCCGCGGGATGGCGAACAGCACCGTGAAGATCTCCGGTTTGAAGCCCATCGCCTGGTAGATGATCCCGGAGTAGAAATCCACGTTGGGGTAGAGCTTTCGCTTGACGAAGTAGTCGTCTTCCAAGGCAATGCGCTCCAGCTCCAGAGCGATGTCGAGCTTCGGATTCCTGCCGGTGACCTCGAACACCTTGTCCGCGGCCCATTTGATGACGCTGGCGCGGGGGTCGTAATTCTTATAGATGCGGTGTCCAAAGCCCATCAGTTTGAATTCGCCGGCTTTCACCTTGGCGATGTAGGCCGGGATCTTGTCCTTGGAGCCGATCTGGTCCAGCATTTTCAGGACTTCTTCGTTGGCGCCGCCGTGCAGCGGGCCGGAGAGCGCGGCCGCGGCCGCGGCGGTGGAGAGGAACGGATCGGCGTGCGAGCTGCCCACCGAGCGCATCACGTTGGCGCTGCAGTTCTGTTCGTGGTCGGCGTGCAGGATGAACAGGATGTCGAGCGCCCGCGCTAATACCGGGTTGGCCGCATACTTGGGCTCCGTCATCTTCCACAGCATGTTCATGAAGTTCTCGGAGTAGCTGAAGTCGTTGTCCGGATAGACGTAGGGAAGGCCGAGGCTGTGCCTGTAGGTATAGGCCGCAATCGTCGGCATCTTGCCGATCAGACGCATGATCTGCAATTTGCGCACCTGCGGATCGTGGATATTCCGCGCATCGGGATACACGGTGGAAAGGGCTGCGACCGTGCTGACGAGCATCCCCATGGGGTGCGCGTCGTAGCGGAAGCCTTCCAGGAAATGCTTGGTGGTCTCGTGGAGCATGGTGTGGTGGGTGATCGCGCCGACCCACTCTTTGAGTTGGGGATCGGACGGCAACTCCCCGAACAGGACGAGATAAGCGACTTCCAGGAAACTGCACTTCTCCGCCAGTTGCTCGATGGGGTATCCCCGGTAGCGCAGGATGCCTTTGTCGCCGTCGATGAAAGTGATCGCGCTTTTACACGAGGCTGTGTTCATGAAAGCGGGATCGTAGGTCATGAGCCCGAAGTCATCGGGCCCCGTCTTGATCTGCCGCAAGTCCATTGCCCGAATGGTCCCGTGGTGGATGGGAACCTCGTAGGTGGATCCATTACGCTTGTCAACAATGCTTAAGACTTCTTTTTCCATGGAGTCCTCCCTCAGTTCTGGGCCCAGGGAAATGCCCCTGAAACTTGCGCCTCGGGCGCTGATTCAGCGGCATTTCGCCACCGCCCGACCTGTGCTATCCAGCAGGATGGCCGCTATCGCGCCAACCCGCGATGGCTGGCTGGTTTACGTCAATGCCGCGCCCGACGTTTCGACGGGAGGCGGCCGGTACACTACGAGTTCCGTCGCAGACCGGTCATCGCCGAGTGCCACCGTGGGAACGCCGCCGGGGTGGCGGCTCGGCTCTGCCCGGTAACGGAACGTCAATGTAATCATAATGCAAACGCCGGCACTTGTTAAGGTATTTTTGTATCTGATTATCCCGGAATGCTCATCCGGTAGCTCAGAGCAGATTCTCGAGCACCTGCCGCAGAATCGCGGGCATCCGCGCAGCCATCGAGGGCGATAGCGCCGGCTCGCACCTGGCTGATGAAATCGAAATCCCGAGTAAGCTGAAACTGGTGGGCGCAATCAGCCTAAGGAGTCTCACGGCCTGTATCACCGACAGATGATGCGCGTGCTCCTGGTGGTCCTCCAACCCGCGGAAATCCCGATCGAACACCCTGACCCTGCCCGTGGCAGAGCCGTCTTCGATCGCATCGATGAGAACTACCCGCCTTCGCCCCTCCATCTCGCCGGCGTATCGGAGCAGGTCCGTTCCGCCGCAGATGACCTCCACGTGTTCCGGTAGCCTCGCGTCGCCCGCCAACCGCTCCGCTACATGCCACCCGATGCCTTCATCGCCCATCAGCGGGTTGCCCAGGCCGATCACGAGCAGCGGTTTCATCGCTTGCGCACAAGGTGGACGGAACACGAGATGCAAGGGTCATAAGCGCGCGCGATCATCTGCAGGCGCTTGGAGATGACCGCTTCATCCCGCTCGGCGCACTGTTCCACCGCGCGCCGGAGATGCAGTTCCAGGCTGGCGGCGTTCAGGGCCGTCGGCGTGACCACGTCCGCCGCCGTGACTCTGCCCTCGTCGTCGTAGGTATAGCTGTGGATCAGCAGGCCGCGCGGAGCTTCCGTGATCGCCGTGCCGGTTCCCGCGCGCGGATGAACCGGCATCGGGCGCTCGTCCTTTAGCCCCGCGCGCAGCAGTTGCTCGATGCTCTCCAGCGCCCGATCCAGATCGTCGATCAGCTCCAGCGCCTGGGCCTTATTGTTGTCCATCGGGTTGTCGGCCGGCAGCAGCAGCTTGAGGCGCTTCATGGCGACGGCAAGTCTTCCGGTCAGCCGGCGCGGATTGACGGTCAGCCGCGCCAGCGCGCCCACCATGAAAGGGTTCCCGCCGAACGTGCTGTGCTTGGCGTGGGAGTGCGGTACGGCCTTTTCGTTGGTCAGCTCCCGGTAATCGGCCGCACGCACGATCGCCCGGCTGCGGTTGGACACTACCATCACTTCGTCGCCACCGTAATAGCGATCCAGGTTCGGCGACCGCAACGCGGCGTAAACCGTGTCCGAGTGGCAGAAGTCCGCCGCGGGAAGCGAGGCTACCAGATCAATCACCGCGTCGGCGTCCGTCCTGCCCTGCATCAGGCTGCCGCGCAACGCGATCAACTGGTCGAGTGTGGGCACCCTGCCAAAGCCCCCGGGGACCGCGTTCACGGGATGGACCGCCCGTCCGCCGATGGCCTCCTGAATCTGGTTGCCAAGTTTCTTCAGGCGCAGTCCGAGCAGGACCGCGGCCGGCTTGTCCGCCGCCAGCGCGGTGGCGCTCGGATAGTTCAGATAGTCCGGCACGGCCAGCAGGAACAGGTGGAGCGCATGGCTCTCGATGCTTTCGCCCCGGTATAGCAGCTCGCGGAGCAGTTCGGTCTGGGGACTCACGCGGACGCCGAACGCGCTCTCGGTGGCCTTCAGCGAGGTCAGCGAGTGGGCCACCGAACAGATGGCGCAGATGCGCGAAAGGATCGGCGCCACCTCGTCGTAGCGCTTGCCGCGAATCAGCGGCTCCAGCAGCCGCGCCCCTTCGAACACGTCGAAGCGCACGTTGGCCACCGCATCGCCTTCCAGCTCGACCGTAATGCCGCCGTGGCCTTCCACGCGGGCCAAATGCTCGATCGCGATGGTGGTCATTGGGCAACTCCCTCCGGCGCGAATGTCCGCAGGCGGGCGGCGAGCTGCTGCCGGTCAAAGCCCTTCTGTTCCAGCATGGCCACGAAGGAGGGAACGTTGGTGTCGCCCGCCGGTCCGCGGCAGCCAACGCACGGAACCCTCAGCTCCGGACAACGCGCTTCGCAGCCGCCGGCCGTAATCGGGCCGCAGCACAGCTCGCCGCGCTCGATCAGCAGGCAGTTGTTCTCCCGCATACGGCACTCCGTGCATACCGGATACTCGGGATAGAGCGGCGTATCGCCATTCAGCAGCGCCGCCACCGCCGCGATGAAATGCTCCTTCTCAATGGGGCAGCCCGCGATGCCGAGATCCACTTTCACCACCTCGTGCAGTGCCTGGGCAGGGCTCGAATCGTACGTGAGTCCAATCTCGCCGTAGACTTCCTCCAGCAGCCTGGCGCGGTCCTTGCCGCGGTCCATGGCCGCCACCCCGCCCCAGACGGCGCACGTCCCGAGCGCCACCAGAATCTTCGATCGCTGGCGAATGGCGCGAAGCTTGTCCGCATCCCGCCGGCTCAGCACCGCGCCTTCCACCAGCGCGATATCGAGCGGGCAGCCTTCGTCGTTTTCCGAAGAGGCCATGAGGAAGTCGCGGATATCGATCAGCGCGACGATGTCCAGGAGACGGTCCTCGCAGTTCAGAATCACGAGCTGGTCGCCGGCACAGCCCGTAAGCCCGAAGATCCCCACAGTAGGCTTGCTCATCAGATCATCTCCGGCAGGTTGATTGCGTCCCAGTAAGTGAATATCGGGCCCTGCAGGCAGGTGTACTTGTACCCGATGCTGCAATGGCCGCACTTCCCCACCCCGCATTTCATGCGCCGCTCCAGCGACATCAGGATGCGGTTCTTGGGAAAACCGAGATCGAGCAGCCGCTGCAAAATGAATTTGTAGACCACGGGCGGTCCGCAGACCGCGGCATAGGTACGCAAGGGGTCGATTTTGGCATGGTCGAAGAGAGTGGGCAGAAGTCCCACGTGGTTCTTCCAAGTTCCGGAGTCGTCGGCATCCACCGTCAGCAGGCAGTTGATATCGGTGCGGTCCACCAGCGCCAGCAGCTCTTCGCGGAAGAGCATGTCGTCCGGGCGCTTGGCGCCGTACATGAGGGTGATGTTGTGGAACTTGTCGCGGTGATCGAGCGCATACCAGAGCAGGGACCGCAACGGCGCCATGCCCAGGCCGCCCGCCGCCAGCAGCAGATCGTTGCCCATGATCTCCTGCATCGGATAGCCGTTTCCGTACGGCCCGCGTACGCCCACCACATCGTTGGTGCGCATGCGGTAGAGCGCGTTGGTTACGCGTCCCACGCGCCGCACGCACAACTCCAGCACCTCGGGGCGCGATGGCGAGGAAGAAACGGAAATCGGCATTTCACCCACACCGGGCACGCTCAGCATGATGAATTGGCCCGGCTGGTGGCGGAACGCGCGCGCCAGGTGGTCCTCCGCGAAACGCAGGGTGAACAGGTAGTTGTTCTCCACCATCTTATGGATGCGCACGATGCGCGCCAGGTGCGGCTGGTACGGATTGGCGCTCAGGACGGGGTGGTGGGTGGCAACTTCATCGGCTAGCAACATCTTGTACCCTCCGCAAGCGGTCGATCACCTGTACGACATCGATGCCGACCGGGCAGGCGCTGATGCACCGCCCGCAGCCTACGCAGCTCGGCCGGCCGTATTCGGCCACAAAGCCGCGCTGTTTGTGATAGAAGCGGAATTTGATGCGGCTGGCGCGCGGCCCGCGAAAGTTTTCGCCGCTGGCCACCAGTGCATGGCTGGCGAACAGGCAGGAGTCCCAGGAGCGCGCGCGCCGCCCGGCCCGCGACCCCAGTTCCACGTGGTCGGCGACATCATAGCAGTAGCACGTGGGACAGACCATGCTGCAACTGCCGCAGGAGAGGCACTTCTCTCCCAGCTCCTCCCAGATCTCGCTCTGGTATTCCATCTCGAAGATCTCGGGAAGGTCGCGGATCTCCACCTCGAGCTGGAACGCGCGGCGCTTGTTCCAGGAGCGCCGCTTGTAGTCGTCGATATCGGTTCCGTCCACCGGCTCGAAGAGGCTGCCGGTGGCGAGGACCATGTCGTCGCCCAGCGCCGTGCCCACCAGAGCCTGGTAATAGTCGCCCGTGTCGTAAAAGAAAAGGTCGAAGCCATGATCGACGAAATCCGCGCGCATGGAACGGCAGAAGCAGTGCTTGTCGGGGGAACAGTCGATGCCGATGATGGCGATGTGCTTCCTCCGCGCCTGGTAGTACGGGTCCGGGTACTTCCCCGCGAATACCCGGTCCAGGATGTTGATCGCGTAAACATCGCAAGCGTGCACGCCGAACAGGATGATCCGCTGATCCAACCCTTCGGTGTGCGGAACGAAGCCCTCGCCGGGACGGTAGCGGAAGAGCGTCTCACGCGGCGGCAGGAAGTATTTCTTGGGTGGCAGGATGGTGCGGTCGTATTCCAAGCGCGCATCCGACCACCGCATGAGCCGCTTGAAGACGTACTTGCCGTCCTGCTCGACGGGCGCATGCAGTTCGCCAAACTGCTGGACGACCGAGGCGAAAAGATCTAGCTTCTCTTTCGGAAGCTTGAGGATCTTCACGGGTAGCCTCCTTCACTCCAGGGAATCGGCCCAATCAGATTATAGGAGAAGATACTCCGAAAGAAAAGGGACGTCCGGCCCAATGTTTTGGGATCGTAGCGAACCTTGAGGAATCAATGAGTTACCCGGCATAGCGACTGAAACATCGGCCGGATTTGTGATTGGGGTCCCAGGCATTCGGTGTTTCCTGTGCGCTAGCGGCGCGGGCTTTCCGGGGGCACGGCAAAGCTGTGCTCAGTTGCGCGCCGCGCGATGGGTATACTGAAGGAAGGTGAAACGTCCGGGTGCGCTTCGAATGGAATGCTCTAAAGGCTACCGCGAACCTGCGGAAACATGGTGTCTCATTCGATGAAGCTGCGAGCGTGTTCTTTGATCTCCTGTCGGCAACGGGCGATGATCCGGATCATTCGCTCGTCGAAAGGCGTTTCGTGACGTTTGGCATGTCGTCCTCGGGCCGCCTCCTGGTGGTCGCACACGCACAGCATGAAGACACCATTCGAATCATCACCGCTCGCCACGCAACGCGGGCAGAGAGGAAGCTCTATGAGGAAGACTAAGAAGCTTGCCGCGGACGAGCTTCGTTCCGAATATAAACGCTCGGATTTCGGGGCGCTGGTCCGCGGGAAATACATCGAGCGCCTCCAAACGAGTTCAAACGTGGTTGTCCTTGACCCCGAAGTTGCCGACCTGTTTCCGAACGCGGCGGCGGTCAACGCTGCGTTGCGGTCCCTGGCGGAGATTGCCAAGCGTGCCGGCTCCCGGCGGAGCCGATCGCATTGAGCTGCTGGCGATGGAGAGATGTCAGTAGCTGCGGCCCTTTGATCTGGGCGAGTCAATCTCCTCGACTTGGGGCCCGCGTGGGCGGCACTATCACAAATCTTTGGGTTGAAGGCCGGTCTTTTTGGAGACTTTCGAAAGGATTGCTGGGCCGAGTTCCTCGGAATCGTGAAACGAAAATGGGTAGTCCGCCCATCCTTCCTTCTTCATGATCTTGTGGGAGCCTACCGTGCGGTCGTGGCGCCAGCCGATCCGCTTCAGTGCGGCGAGAACGCGACGCGCCTTCGCCGCAGGCCAAGAACTCATGCGGCAATGTCGAAAATGGCATTCGCCGAATCAGGAGGCAGTTCGCCGTGGGCGATCCGGTCGAGAACAATTTCCCGCGCTGCCGACTGGGCCCGTTGAATCGCGTCCTGCTTCGTGTCCCCGTACAAGAGGACGTTCAATTCCGGCACTTCGGCAATCCAACGGCCGTCGACTTCGCGGTCAAGCTCGATCGTGAGCTTCATAGCCACAGCTTACCACCCCTGATGCGGAACGGTGGCCGAGCATCTGGCGGGGCGCCTATGGTCGTGGACCAGAAGACGACCTCGCGTTCCTTTGGCGCCACTTCAACGGGTCGGGCGTGATAGATCCAAATGCCGCCTACAGAGGTGGGCGTTCCGAAACCGCTCGAGCGCGAGAGGGGGTATCTTACTGCACCGTGGTACCTTGTAGGCATGTGGTCCTGCCGGCTTCTGATCATGGCCCTTTTGGTGGTGCCGAGTGCATTCGCCGCCACACCGATTTCTCCGGACGTCAAGAAGATTGTTACGTTCATCTTCACATCCGAGGCAAATGGCAGCGCGGTGCCCCGAGGTACGGGGTTCTTCGTAAGCGTTCAGGATACCGAAAACATATACGTGTACTTGGTTACAGCCGCACATGTTCTTCAGGATGAGGCAGGAAAATATTACCCAACAGTTTGGCTACGAATCAATACGCTGAAAGGCGGCGCGGAGTTCGCCAGACTGGACCTGATCACCACTGCGCCAACGGCGATACTTTTTGTCGGGATCTGTCTTCTCGATCTTGCTTTGCATAGAAATGCTCCTTATACTTCTGGAGCCTTGCACCTTTGATGCCTATCGAGCTTCG
>JADGNT010000788.1 GCA_017883345.1 Candidatus Solibacter sp.
TCCGATATGGTCATCTGACCAGTAGCCCCGCCCTGCCCCAGGCGCTCAGCGGCGTCGTCGCGCCATCCAGCGCGTGAACCTGGAACACCACTTCCCTGCCCCGCACTTCCACGCCCGTCCAGCCGAAGAACCAGCCGTCCTCATACGTGCCGCTCAACCGCAGGTGCGCGCCGGCACTGGGCAGCGCGAGGTACGTCACAGATTCCAGTTCGGCGTGGATCAACTGATGCACGTGCCCCGCCACCACGCAGCACACCCCATAGCGCTTGGCCAGGCGGTGCAGCGGCCCGTTCGTGCCGCCCAGCGCCGCGTCGGCCAGCCACGACGGCCGGTGCGACACCACGAACTTCACGGGCGCCGACGCATGCTCGCGCAGATCGCCTTCGAGCCATGCCAGTTCCCCCGCCGGCCATTCGTCCGACCGGCTGTTGTCGACCACCGTGAAATGCGCCCCGCCGGAATCGAAGCTATAGTGCAGCGCCCGCCCCGCGTACTGGCGGAACAGCCGCTCCGACGCCTCGGACCATATATCGTGATTGCCGGGCACGAGGTAAAGCGGAATCCGCCGGTAGGGTTCGACGAGGCGCAGCGCCTCCCGCCACTCGGCTTCCGCCGTAGCGTCGTTCAGCCCCTGTATGGTGTCGCCGACCGACAGCACCAGGGCCGGCTGCGTCGCGGCCAACTCCCGCCAGATGCGTTCATAGACACCCGGTTGCGCTTCCCCCGTGCGGTCGCCCAGCAGCACGAAATGGAGCTTGTCCGGCGGCGCGGCACAGACGGCCAAGCATGCCGCCACCGCCAGGCCGCCGAGCCCGGCCAGAACCCGCCGCATCACGGGTCGCCTGCCGGCGCGGCCACAAAGCGGTACCCCACCCCGCGCACCGTCAGCAGATGCCGGGGCTTGAGAGGCCAGAACCCGCCGCATCACAAGTCGCCCGCCGGCGCAGCCACGAAACGGTACCCCACCCCTCGCACCGTCAGCAGGTGCCGCGGCTTGGTGGGGTCGCGTTCGATGTAGCGCCGCAGGCGCACGATGAAATTATCGATGGCGCGCGTATCGGTATCCTCATGCAGCCCCCATACCTCTTCCAACATCGACTTGCGCGGTACCGGCTTGCCCTCCCGCTGGATCAGAAAGCGCAGCAAGTTCGCCTCCATCAGCGTCAGCCGAAACACCTGGTCGCGCACGTGCAACTCCAACAGGTCGAAGTGCACCGATTTATCGCCGAAAGTAAACGTATCGCCCGGATCGACCGGCGGAGCCGGCGCCGCCGGAATGGCCGCCGCCAGCCACTCGCGGCGGCGCAGCAGTCCGCCGATGCGCGCGATCAGGATGGCCAGTTCGAAGGGCTTCGTCAGGTAATCGTCGGCGCCCGCTTCGAAACCTTGGAGAATGTCCTCGGCGTGACCGCGCGCGGTCAGCATCAAGGTGGGAATGAACTGCCCCGCTTGCCGCAGTTCGCGCATCACGGTGAACCCGTCCTTGCCGGGCAGCATGACATCCAGCACCACCACATCGAACCGCGCTGCATCCGGCAGCAACTGTTCGAGCGCCGCCTCCGCCGTCTCCACCACTTCTACCTGATAGCCCTCGGCTTCCAGATTGAAACGCAGGCCCTCGGCCAGATGCAGTTCGTCTTCTACTACCAGAATTCGGCTCATTTGGCGATTGGCAGTTGCAGCGCGAAGGTGCTGCCGTGTCCCGGCCCTTCGCTCTCCGCCCAGACGCGCCCCCCGTGCCGTTTGGCAACGGAGCGCACGATGTATAGCCCCAAGCCGGTGCCCTTGATGCGCGAGGCCAGCGGCCCCGGCACGCGGTAGAATCGCCGGAAAACACGATCCAGCTCCGATTTGGCAATCCCGGGCCCCTGATCCTTCACTCGCAAGATCACAAAGCGCCCGTCCAGTTTGGCGGTTTCCACCGTGACATTGACCTTCGCGGCCGAGTACTTCACGGCGTTGTCAATCAGGTTCGTGACCGCCGCCCGGATTTCGTCCAGATCGCCGAACACTGCCGCCGGACCGCACGGCTGGTACCGCAGTCCTTCCGCCGGCACGCGGTGCAGCGTGCGCACCAGTTCCACGCTGGAGCGGATCACCTCGTCCAGGTCGATCCGCGTGGGGTTCAGACGATGCGCCGTGCTGCCCACGCGGCCGGTGCGCAGTACCTGCTCGATGGTGGAGAGCAACCGGTCGCTATCCTCCAGCATGATCCGGTAGAACTCCTTTCGCTTGGCCTCATCCACCGGGCGTGTTTGCAGGGTTTCCAGATACAGCCGGATCGACGCCACCGGAGTTTTCAATTCGTGCGTGACGGCATTGATGAAGGCGTCGTGCTGCTCGTTGCGGCGGATTTCGCGTACCAGAAAGATAGTATTCAGCAGGATGCCGCAACTGATCATCAGCACCAGCAGAATCCCCAGCACCAGCAGAATGCCGTGCCGCCAGTTCAGCAGGAAATAGCCGATGTACAGAACCAGCAGGATGGAGATCAGCCCGATGCCCAGCGCGATATGCCCGGCGATCGATCGGCGGCGCCCGGTGAATTCCATGACTCCAGGTTAGCGCGCCTCGGGACTGACATGAATTTCCGGCGCACTTTGCCGGAAATTCGCTGTCTGTCCCAGGGTTTAGCCTACGCCGCTTCGCGCTCGGAGACCAACAGGCTGTTCACCGAAGCCACCTTGATCGCCTTGGCCACGCCGAAAACCTTCAGCACCTTGATCAGCAGCCAGCTCGGGTCGAACTCGTACCAGGCCAGCCCGTGGCGCGCCGAAGTCGGGTGCGCGTGGTGATTATTGTGCCAGCCTTCGCCGAAGCTGATCATCGCGATCCACCAGGTATTGCGCGAATCGTCGCGCGTATTGAAGCGCCGCCGTCCCCACATGTGGGTGGCCGAGTTCACCGCCCAGGTGGCGTGCAGTCCGAAAACCACGCGCAGGCAGAAGCCCCAGAGGAACATCTGGATCCC
>JADGNT010000789.1 GCA_017883345.1 Candidatus Solibacter sp.
CCGTGCGCCGTTACGCGCGTCACGCGCGGCTTGCCGGCGGTGACGGTGCCCGTCTTATCCAGCACGACGGTGTCGATCTTGTGCGCCATCTCCAGCGCCTCGCCGCCCTTGATCAGGATGCCGCGTTGCGCGCCGCGGCCCGTGCCCACCATGATGGCGGTCGGCGTGGCCAGACCGAGCGCGCAGGGGCAGGCGATGATCAGCACCGCCACGGCGTTCACCATCGCCACGGCGAAGGGAGCGAAGAACAGCCACGCGCCGAAGGTCACCAACGCCAGAACCAGGACCGTGACGGTGAAGTATCCGCTGACCACGTCGGCCAGCCGGGCCACGGGCGCGCGCGAGCCCTGCGCCTGCTTCACCAGTTCCACCATTTGCTGCAAGAGCGTGCCGCGTCCCACCTTGGTGGCCCGGTAGCGGAATCCGCCGGCGCAGTTGATGGTTCCGGCGAACACCGTGGCGCCCGCGCGCTTGTCCACCGGCATGCTCTCGCCGGTGAGCAGCGATTCGTCCACCGCCGATTCGCCCTCCGTCACCTCGCCATCCACCGCGATGCGCTCGCCGGGACGCACCACCACTACGTCGCCCACGCGCACTTGCTCCACGGGCGTCTCCACTTCCACGCCGTCGCGCAGCACGCGCGCCACCGGCGGTTGCAGATCCATCAGCTTGCGGATGGCCTCGCCGGCGCGCCCGCGAGCCCGCGCCTCCAGCGTGCGGCCGAGCAGGATCAGCGCAATGATGACGGCGGCGGCCTCGTAGTAGACTTCGTGCCGCCCGCGCACCGTCTCCACCAGCGAATAGAGGAAGGCCGCGCCGGTGCCGAGAGAGATCAGCGAGTTCATGTTGGCCGCGCCGTGACGCAGCGCGCTCCACGCCGCCAGGTAGAACGGCGCGCCCGCGTAGAAAATCACCGGCAGCGTGAGCGCCAGTTGAATCCACGGGGAGTAGGGCACATGCAGCATGCCGTGCGACATGCCGAGGACCAGCACCGGCGCCGCGAAGATCGCCGCCACGATCAGGCGCCGCCGGTATCCCTGCTCCGCGGCGTCGGCCGGCGCTGCCTTCTCCGGTACGCCGTACCCAAGCTCCTCGATCGCGAGAGCGAAATCGCGCACCTGCACGATGCCCGGGTCGAACTCCACGGTCGCCGTATTGGTGGCCAGATTCACATTGGCGCGGCGCACTCCCGGAGTATTCGCCAGAGTGCGCTCGATGGTGCGGGCGCAGGCGGCGCAGGTCATTCCGGATACCGGCAGGTCCACGCGCTCCGGGGCCGTCGTTTTCATGCCGGGACTTCGAAGCCGAGTTGCCGGACTGCGTTGGCCAGGGTCTCCGGCTTCACCACATCCGCGTCGTATTCCACGATTGCGCTGGCATTGACCAGGTCCACCGTGGCCTTGGTCACGCCGGGCGTGGCCGAGAGTTTCCGCTCCACGCTGCGCGAGCAGTTGCCGCAAGTCATGCCGCCGACGTTCATTTTCAGGGTTTGTGCCGCCATACCTATATGATGCGCCCATGCGGCATACTGGATCGGGGGGAATTCTTGGTTTTTTCCGATCTACCGTTGGCGCGGCGTATTGAAGCAGCCGAAGCGGCCAACGCGCGCGGCTGCACCGCCATCCATGCGGAGGCCGCCACGCTCGATGTGGCCGGCGGCTGCGCGGTGTTCGTCGGGGCGGAGTCGCCGCTCAGCCACGCGGTGGGCATCGGGCTCAACGGCCCGGTCACGGAGGCGGAGATCGACCGGCTGGAGGCGTTTTTCCGGAGCCGTGGCGGCAAGGTCGCGATCGAACTCTGCCCGCTGGCCGACGCCGGGATTCTCGCCACGCTGGGCGGCCGCGGGTACCGCGTGACGGAATTCAACAACGTGCTGGTCAAACGGCTGGCCGGCGCCGCGATTGTCCTCACGCCGCGCGTGCGCCGCGCGCTGGCCGACGAGACCGACGTGTGGAGCCACACGGTGGGCCGGGGCTTCTTCGAGGAGCACGAACTGACGACGGAAGAGATGGACGTCGGCCGCGCCATCTGTGCCATGCCCGGGGCCTTGTGCTATCTGGCCGTGACCGAGAGCGGAGAGTTGGCCGGCGGCGCCGCCGCGGCGGTTTACAGCGGCCTGGCCACGCTCTTTGCGGACAGCACGATTGCGCATCACCGCCGCACCGGTCTGCATCGCGAACTGATCGCCGCGCGCCTCCACGAAGCGCTCGCCCAAGGCTGCGATCTGGCCACCGCTTCCACTCTTCCCGGCAGTGGCTCGCAGCGCAACTATGAGCGCATGGGTTTCGCGGTAGTGTACACCCGCGTCACCTTGGAGGGGTGAAGGATCTCCGTTTCACAAATATAGTCTCGTATTTCGAGGAGAGCGCTCCCTGAGCTTCTGAGGGAGCGGTTGCCGGGCTTCCCCAGTTCGGTTAAGCACCCCGTGCACCCGTGCGCATCCACCAAATGAGTCCGCCTGCCAGGAAGAGTCCGCAGCCGAGCAGCCCGGCGCCCACCCGCCGTTCGCGCTGCAACTTCCACCACAGCCAGAGCCCCGTCACGCCCAGCACCACGAGCGCCACCCCGAGCGGCGGAGAGAACCCGAACCCGCGCATGCGATGAATCCGGTGGAACACGCCCAGCACGGCGCCCGCCTTCAGCCACGTGCGGTGCGCCATCTGCACGGCGCTGATTTCGTACACCGCCACCAGCGCCAGCGCACCCAGAGCCGTGTAGCGGTGGACGCGCCCCAGCGTCCTGGAGTAATGGACGCGCCCCAGCGTCCCGCGCGTCTCGCGGCGCCCCCACCAGATCCACACCCCGGACGCCGCCATCACGGCCAGGCTCCACATGGCGAACTCGTTCCACCAGGCCCACACTTGCATAATGCCGCATACTTTTTGCCAAAGCTGCGAATCCCGCCGAAATTGTGGGGCGGACCCCCTGGTCCGCGCGGGTCCCCCTGGACCCGCTTTTCGCCAAT
>JADGNT010000790.1 GCA_017883345.1 Candidatus Solibacter sp.
CTTTTTGCCAAAGCTGCGAATCCTGCCGAAATTGTGGGGCGGACCCCCTGGTCCGCGCGGGTCCCCCTGGACCCGCTTTTCGCCAATGAAATCGGCATCATCCACACTGCGGCGAGCCGACGGGGGCGTCGGCTGCGGACCGGGGGTCCGCCCCACAATCAATGCAGACTGTGCGGTACTGGGAAAAGCTTGCGGCATTAGGCTGAAGCCCGCCCCACCAACTCAGCGAATCACGTCCAGATCCTTTGCATAGATCGCCTCTCCCTGCCAATTCCGGCGGACCTCGGCGAGTACCTCGTCCGCCGTTTGCCCCATGGGCAGCAGGTGATAGAGTACCAGTTTCTTCGGCCGCACCTGCGCGGCGACCCTGCCCACGTCGGGCCCGGAGGTGTGATAGGCCGCGTGATATTTGCGCCATTCCGGGGTGCGGCCCTCCCACCCTTTCTGCGAGTACAACTCGTGCACCGGAATGTCGCATCCCTTGGCCGCGGCGATCGACGCGTAGTTATAAGTCGTGTCGCCGCCGATCGCGATCACTTTGTCACGGGCTTCGAAGCACCTCGCCGTGTGGTCGGAATGCAGGTGGGAGATGAAGGCGCGGGTCAACTGCTCCGTGCGGATTCCCGCCTGCGCCGCGCGGCGCACCACGCCCGGCCCGCAATCGACGATATAGACCCGGTCGCCCGACACCACGGCGACTGCCGGACCCATGCGGTCCGGTTCCGGATTCGGCGTGCCGGCGCCCAGCAGGATGACTCGCGTGTTCTGCGCCCATGCCGCCGCGCAGGTCAAAAAGAAAGCCAGCCGTACAAGATGCACCTGAACATTGTAGATTGGAAGCGATGCCCCATGTTCTGAAAATAACCGCGCTAGCGTGTGCCGCCGTCCTGGCCGCCGCTGCCGCCGACAACCAACTCACCGCCCAGGAGAAGTCCGCCGGATGGCGCCTGCTCTTCGACGGCAAAACTTACGCCGGCTGGGAAGACCCCACTAAGAAATCGCCGCCGGGCGACGCGTTCACCATCGAGGACGGCTGTCTCAAGTCGCTGCCGCATCCCAAGATCGAAGAGGACCTGTTCACGCTGGAGACCTTCCGCGATTTCGAACTCGAGTTCGACTGGAAGATTTCTCCCGGCGGCAACAGCGGCGTGAAGTACCGCATACAGGAGCGCGTCATGCTGGCCGACGAAGTCTCCGGGCAGAAGTTCGAGGACCGGGCGAACGCGTCGATGAAGAACCGGCGCAAGGACCGGCCGGCGAAGGGGCAAGAGTACGTCATCGGTTTCGAATACCAGGTGCTCGACAATGAGAAGAATCCCGATGCGCGGCGCGGCGCCAACCATCAGGCAGGCGCGCTCTACGACATGCTCGCGCCGCTGAAGGATGCGACGAAGCCGGTGGGCGAGTTCAATCACTCGCGCCTGGTGGTCAAGGGCGATGCAGTCGAGCACTGGCTGAATGGCGTGAAGGTGGTGGATGGCAGCCTGGCTGCGCCGGAGGTGGCCAAGGGCACGGGCGCGCGCTGGGGCACGGATTCGCCGGTGTACGAACTGCTGGTGAAGCATCCGAAGAAGGATTGCCAGATATCGTTACAGAATCACTCCAGCGACGCGTGGTTCAAGAATATTAAGATTCGGAAGCTGTGAGGGGGCGGCGGGCGGCCGGACAATTCAATTCAACGGGTCGAGGTTCACTGGTCGTGAGGTGGATCGTGAAAAACGCGTGGATGTGGAGGAAGAATGCCCCCAGGAATGGGGGCATGGCAGCCTGGAAAGGCTACTCTACGATGCCACGGCGCGGGCGCGAATCAGCTTAGGCAGCAGAATCAACGCGCCACCGTAGAGCAGCAACGAGAGGAACAGCGCCGCGGTGCGATCCTGGTGCAGATCCACGACGATCATGCGGTACGCGCCAAGCGCCATCACCGGGTACACGAGGCGCCCAAACTCCGGGCGGTCCCAGCGCCCGCCTGCCCAGGCGAGCAGCAGCGCCGCGGCCGAAAGCACGAAGGTGCGCAAGGTGGCGCAATAAGCGTGCGTCGCCTCCACGCCGAATATCAGATGGTAGCCGGCAGTGAGCAGGCCGGCGGCAACGCCCGCCAGCAGCAAGACCGCGGTCCCCGCCACCAGGATGCGCAGCGTGCGCGAACTCCAACTGGGGGTCACCGCGGCGGCGTGGCGGGTTCCAATGGCATAACACAGCGACGCCGTGAGCGCGCCGCTCCAGATCGCCCAGGGTGCGCCTCCGGGCCACGTCCGCTCCCCCAGCAGCAGGCCCGCCGCCTGTTCCAGCGCGCTCGACGCGCCCAACGCAAGCAGCAGGAAAATGCAGCCGTGGACCTTGAGCGTCAGGCGCAGAAAAATACCGCCCACCCAGATGGCGGCCACGGCCAGCACGCTCCACGCCACGGCCGCCGCGGCGCCAGAGAGCAGAATGCGGCTGCCGGCGACGGCCAGCAGAAAGCCGAAGGTGGCATAGGTGTGGAAGTTGCGGCTAAGTTCGCCGCCGCGGTCGAGCATCAGGAAGGAAACCAGGTAGCAGGCAGCCGCGCACACCAGCGCGAGCAGCGCCAGCCCGGGCGCTACGCGGGCGTCGTGGCTGGTGAGTTGCAGTCCGCCGCCGACGCTGATGAGGAATGCCAGCGCGCACTGCGCGGTCTCGAACCAGGTGAAGGTGAAGCCGCGCAACAGGGTGCGCACGATGGTGCTGGCGAGATAAATGCCGAGCAGCGCCACCTGCGCGCCGAGCAGGGCCGCATGCGGGATCGCCGCATAGCCTTCCGGCAGCCCATGCTCGAGGGTCACCAGCCAGGTGGCGAGCAACACCGCCAGATCGGCGGCGGTGGCGGTCAGCCAGCGCTCGCTCAGCCAGTGATTCAGGCAGGCGGAGACTTCCATGGCCAGGGCGATGGCCAGAAACACGAACGTGAAGGGCAGGACATCCAGGGTGGACCACAAGAG
>JADGNT010000094.1 GCA_017883345.1 Candidatus Solibacter sp.
ATAGGCTTCCACTCCTTCCAGGCCAGCCTGGGTCAGCGTCCGGAACTGTTGGCGGGAAATGGTCAGCAATTCGGCATGCTGCGAGGGGACCAGAGATCCCACGAAATGAAAGGGAGTGTTTTGCAAAGACTCAAAGGCCTCCTCGTAAATCGTGGGCCGAGGAGGCCAGTCACGGAGGCCTACCCTTTATCTTGTAAACTCCCGCTAGGAAACCGGCTGCGGCGCGACGATCTTCCCCGCGCGCACGGTGAGCCTTCCCGCGGAGAGTACATAGTGGATCCCGCGGGGAGGCTGTTCCGGCCGATCGTATGTCGCGGGGCTGCCCACGGTTTCGGGGTCGAAGACCACCAGATCCGCGATGCACCCCTCGGCGATGCGGCCGCGCCCGGCAAGGCCGAATCGTTCCGCCGGACGGCTGGTGATTTTCCGGACCGCCTCGGGCAGTTCCAGCCACCGCTTCTCCCGGCATACACCGCCCAGGAATTCGGCGAACGCCCCGTGCAGGCGGGGGTGCGGACGGCCGTTCACATAGAATCCGTCGCTGATGATGTTGGAGAGCGGATGGGTCACGGTCTGCCGCAGGTTTTCCAGACTTTGGTTGAACTCCAGCATATTGACCGCGCCACACTCTTCCAGCAGCAGATCCAGTACAGCGTCGATCGGCTTGCACCCCCGTGCCTCCGCAACCGCCTGGATGCTCAGGCCGACTAGCTGTTGGTTGGCCGCGGATGCCACGGCCGAAATGAACAGATCGGTCCAGCGGTGCGCCATGGCGTCGACGGTTTCGCGCGCGATGCGGGACCGCTCCGAAGCGTCGGACAGTCGGTGGATCAGCCCCTCGGTCCCTCCCTCGAGCGCGCGCTGCGGCAACCACTGGGTCAGTACGGTGCTGCCTGCGACGTAAGGATAGCAGTCGAACGAGACGTCGATTCCTTCGTCTCGTGCGCGTTCGATTCTCTCGAGCGCTGGCGCCTGCCGGGTCCAGTTGGCTTCTCCCACTGCCTGGAGATGCGAGATCTGGAGGCGGCAACCGGTCCGGCGGGCGAGAGCGATTTGCTCGTCGACAGCTTCGATCAGGTGGAAGCCATAATCCCGCATGTGCGTGGCATAGATCTTGCCGTGGCGCGCGACCACGCGGCAGAGCTGCTCCAACTCCGCAAGAGGAGCGCTTTCCCCCGGGGCGTACATCAGCCCGGTCGAAAAGCCGCAAGCGCCCGAGGCGAGAGATTCGTCGAGCACGCGTTCCATCCCGCCGAGTTCCGCGGCGGAAAGCGGACCGGACCGCATCCCCGCAAAAGCGACTCGCAACGAGCCGTGCCCGACCAACGATTCGACGTGAATCAGGTTCGAGGCGGCCTTCGCCGCTGCCAGATATGCCGCCGCGGAATCCCAGCCCCAGCCATCGCCACCGTGGAGAATCCCGTTAGCGAATTCCGGCAGCGCACCGCGGTTGGCCCCGGCCGGGAAGGCCGAAAAGCCGCAGTTCCCGACCACTTCGGTGGTCACGCCCTGAAGTACCTTTTCGGGGCGGTTCTCCAACACCTGAAGATCGGAATGGCTGTGGGCGTCAATGAACCCGGGAGCGACCGTCAATCCCGTGCAGTCGATCCGCAGGCCGGGATCCGCGTGGCATCGGCCAATGGACGCGATCCGATCCCCTTCGATCCAAAGGTCGGCCGGGAAGGAGGCGCGGCCGGTGCCGTCCACGATCGTTCCGCCGTGCAGCAGCACTGTTCCCATGGTTATCGGGGTTCCGGGGCGTCGAGTGCGTCCAGGTCCCGGGATACATGAGAGCCCTGGCCCGCAAGCGATTTGGAAATAGCAGCAGCGGCCTGCCGCACTTCCTTGGCGAGCGCCGGCGAATTGTCTTCACGCACCTGCAGAATCGTCCCGGAAATGCTGAGGGCCGCGGTTACCTGGCCGGCCTCGTCGAAGATCGGCGCTCCGATGCAGCGGTATCCAATTTCATCCTCCTCGTCATCCATGCTGTATCCCGCCTCTCGCGTCCGCTGGAGTTCCTCTTTTAACTTCTTTAGCGAGGCGATGGCATTGTCGTTGTGCCGCGGCAAGCCCCGCTCCCGCACAAGCTGGGTCACTACCTCATCCGGCAGGTGCGCAATCAGGGCCTTGCCCAAGCTGGTGCAGTGCACGTCCATTCTCTTTCCCAGCCAGGTGGCGAGTTTATATAGCCCGGGGGGTTCGGCCTTTTCCACCAACACCGCTTCATAACCTTCGAGGACCGCCAGGTGAACCGTGAGACCGGCCCGTTCCATCAGGGTGTGCATATGGGGAGCCGCCACCTGCCGTACCCGCAATCCGCTCAGCGACATATTCCCGAGGCTGAACAGCTTGGAGCCGAACATGTAACGGCTGGTTCGCTCGTTGCGATTCAGATAGCGGTGGCGTTCGAGCGTAATCAGCAGGCAATGTACCGAACTCTTCGGCAACTGGAGCTCCTTGGCAATCTCTGGCAACGTCAAGCCGACGCGCGAGCCCGCGAGCAGCTCCAGGATCGCCAGGGTGCGTTCCAGTGCCGGAACCGATGGCGTTTTCATAGGCCTGTCCAACAGCTTGGATGGCCTCTGATTGTAACGCCCCGCGGGGCTCACGCGCAGCGCCATCGCCTCACCCGCCTCACCCGCGAACCCGTGCGACGGCATCGATCTCGACCTTGATGCCATCTCCCAGCACCGATTGCACGGTGGTGCGGGCCGGACGAATTCCGCGGAAAAACTCCGAATACACCTGGTTGAAGCGGCTGAAATCCCGGATATCGGCGAGATGGCACGTACACTTCACCACGTCGTCGAAACTGCATCCCGCCGCCTCCAGGATCTTTCCGATATTCTCCATGGTCCGGCGGGTCTCTTCCTCAATGGTTCCCGCAACGGTCTTCCCGGTTCGCAGATCGAGCGGCCCCTGCCCGCTGATGTAAAGCCATCCATCCAGGATGACGCCATCGGAATACGCGCCGGTGGATGCGGCTCTATCGGGATGTCTGACTTCCTGCTTCGGCGTTCCAGAGGACATGTGTTCCCAATCCTTTCGGGATTTCGATCGCCTGCTTTTCCGGCTGCGCTCTCCCGAGCAGCTTCCGCGTCTCGTCGGAGAGGTGCACGGTCCATCGCGAGGGATGCGAGGCGAAATATTCGCAATAGTGGTCGTCGTAGGTCACCGTGAACTGGAGAGCTGGTTTATCGGCCCGGCTGACCTGGGCATGCAAATAGGCGGAGTACTCGGAGCCGTTCATGTAGCGGATGCCTTCGCCGAGGTCGTCCAACAGGCGAGCGATGCCGGCGTGGTCGAGCGACAGGTCGCGGTCGTGGAAGCCGAGCCAGTAGGGAGCATCCACGGTCCACGGGATGTCGGCGCCGGTGACGCGCCGGTTGTATTCCCACGAGCCGCGCCGGGAAACGGATTCGAGCGAGATCGCGAGATCCGTGCCAAGATACACCGCCCAGTTCCAGGTGGCCAGGCCGAATCCCATGCGCGCGGCATTCATCGCCGTATTGTTCGGCGGGCTTTTCGAATAGAGGCCGCCGCCGGGCCGGATCACCTGCGGTGTCACGCCGAAATCCTCGCGGATGTAGGCGATCGAGCGTGCCATGTGGAACCGCTGGGTGGCGGCGGGGACTTCCTGCTTGCGCAGCGCGTCGCCGAATTCGTTATACCAGTCCAGGCTGCCCACGCCATCCATCGGAGCGTCCCAGAACGGCCCGGGCGGCGATTCCAGATCCGGGAGCATATGGGTCCAGCCATGACTCTGGATGAAAAAGACCCCGGCCGCCAACCCTGCATCGAGGCCGCGCTTGGTGGAGGCAAAATCGTGGATAGTTTTGCCGTCGATCTCGTCCACCACCCGCTGCTGCCAAGGGCTCACGATGCGCCGGGTTTTGCGGTCTACATACCCGGTATCGACATTCATGTCCATGACGGCGTGGTGTTTCTGGAGAGGCTCGATCGCCCCATGCCGGATCTCCTCCTCCGTGGGAGTCTTGTAGTGCCAATACGGAAGGTATGTCTTATCGGATGTGCCCCAGTCATCCATGAACAGGATCAGGGAGCGATCGTATTCGGCATAAACGGCATAGCCTTGGGCCCACACCAGCATCCGTTTCAGCAGATCGCGCACCAACTGGTTCTGCATCCGCGCGACGGAACGGTCCACGCCCAGCCACGCGACGCGTCCGCGGCCGGGCCGTTCGAAAACGGTGAGGAACGGAGCGGTTCCGCGCCGCGCCACCACGGTCGCCTCTTGGGGAACCACCTTGAGGCCATCGAAGGAATAGCCGACATTCGCCAGCAGTTCCTTCTCGCGGCCCACCAGGCTCCGCGTAATGAAATGGCTGGCGTCGAAGCTGGCCTGCTCGTAGGCCTTATAGTCGCTGACATATTGCAGACCCGCCAGACGCGCGGCATCGGGGTTTTTGATGGTGTCCCCCAGAACCACCACGGATACACCCTGCTGGTTGAGCTCGGCCAGAAGGCTGAGGTCGCGGCCTTTCGAATCCGCCGGCGCGTCCCAGATGATGGTTCCGTAGCGCGGGCTGCCATCGCGTTGCAGCAGATGATAGCGATCCATCGTCTGCTGGTCGCGCCGGAGAATATCGAAGGGCAGTCCCCAGGTCTTGAGCAGGGCGGCCGTGACCTGGAATTCGCCGGACCGCTCGATGAGGAAGCTGCCATCGTCCTCCCATTGGTTGCCTACGACGAGCAAAAAGCGATAGGGCGGCGCGGCGGCGGCGCAGCAAGCGAAAACAATTCCAAGTAGAAGCGAACGCATTTAGGCCCTCAAGAAGATTTTTCGGCGGTACATCCACAGCAGGATCAGCCAGTACGACAACACCACCGCGCCGGCCGACAAGACCGGGCCGAATGCGCCGATGTGCGCCGCCGCCGGCCTGGTAAACGGATTGGTGACGCGGTTGATTGGGACCAGGGTGGGCCCCAGGTAAGCGGCCAGCGCATTGACCCCGATGATCACCAGCGGGAAAGCCCACTTCCGGTACCCGAGCATATCGATCGCGCAGTAGAACCCCAGAAAGAGCAGAGAGGCCCATCCAGCGGACATCAGACCATAGGAAGCCGTCCACAGTTTCATGACCACGGGCACGAAGGGGCTGAGCGCGAGACCTGCCGCCAGGCACCCCGCTCCTGTTAGCCCGATGACCTTCGCGTTGTAACGCGGTGTCTTCCCGGCCAACAGCAACTCGCCGAACAGCAGGCCCAAAATGGTGGTCGAGATGGTGGGGATGGTGCTCAGCGCCGTTCCCCATCCTTCCGGGTGGGCGCGGCCGATCAACGCCAGGTCCACCGCGGTCACCAGATTGTGGTTCCGTTCATATGTCCCCGGGGGAATGCCGGGCGCGGGTACAAACGCCAACAGCAGAGCATATCCGGCCAGGAGCGCGGCGGCCACGGCAATCTGCAGCCTTACGGAACGGGCCGAAAGGTAGGATGCCGCAACGTAGGCAATGGCGATGGGCTGGAGCGCGCTACTGAGCTCAATCAGGTATGGTGTGCCGGCGGAGATCGATTCCCGCAACGAGCCCAGCAGGAACAACACGGCGGCCCGTCTCCAGACCCGGGCCATATTGCGTTCGCGCCGGAGCGAGAACGCAATCGACACGCCCACCATCAACATGAAGGAGGGCCAGATCAGGTCGTAGTACCGCAAGCCCTCCCACGGTGTATGCGTAAGCTGATAGCGCAGGACGTCCGGCACGATACCCAAACCCAGGCCGGCTATCGCCAGGATAAAGGCCTTCCCGCCCATCAGCCAGAACATCGTAAACCCGCGAAATGCATCGAGGGAGACGAGCCGCCGGCCCGCTCCCGTGCCTGGTTCGGGGGCGGTCTCAGGAGCGGCGGTGGCAGTGACGGTCGACATGGGTCATCGCCCTCCCGCTGTGGCATCCGGCGGCGGGACCGGCCGCTTCTTGACCACGCTGATCGCCGCCAGCACAATCGCGTTATTCGGCGTTGGCTTGCCCTTGGTATCGCGGAAGCCCTCCGAGCCGTGCAGCCGCACCTCTCTGACCACCTTGCCGAACCGCGGGTTCACCCATTCGTAGGAAAACAGCGTGGCGTCTCCGCAGGGGACCGCGGCGGCCGCATAGGCGTAGCTCAACTCCTTGGCATTCCCCTTGGCGACCACGTCGGACTGCTTACCCCACGTAACCGGCAGAATGTTCCAGCCAAAGCGTATCGGGACGGTGTCCACGAAGCCATCCTCATAGACCACCTCATACCAGCCCAGCAGGTCGGCGGTGTCGGGGAAGTTATGGATGTAGCGATAGGACATATCGTTATTCGCGGCCTTGGCCGAGGCGTGCAGAAAGACGATGCTGCTGACATCGAAAGCGATCGGGATTGCCTCGCTCTGCGCCGGGAGCGGAGTCTTCGATTCCCCGCTCACCCCAACCACGACGGCCCCTTGCGCGGACACCTCGAATCGCCGCGGCCCTTCGCGCAGGGCTCCCGCCGTCAGGGCGGTCACATCCAGTGCGAGCGAGGCTTTCGCCACGCTACCCGCGGCCGGCGAGTTGATCGCGCGCCCGATATCCACGGGCTGCACCGGATCGCCATCCTCACTCGGCACCGGCCGGGAGCCCAGCCGCCGCCGGATTTCCGGCATCAGGCTCTGGGTAGTCTTGGACAGCGGGTCCTGCTCCGGCCAATGGGTGGACCACATCAGATTGATGGTCCCCAGAAAGTCCATCATCATGTCTTTGCCGAACGTGTACTCGTTGGTGGCGGCCCAGGCCGCCGGCATGCCTCCAATCACTCCCGGCCGGGCGGTCCGGCGGGCATAATTCTGGATGTTCGGCATGAAGTTGGCGTGCACCTGCTCAAAACCGAACTCCTGGAGTTTCACATCGTTCGGCTCGCCGCGCCCTTCCGCCGCGCGCACGTCGTGCCAGAACCAGTTGAAGATCAGAATGTCCTTCGGAATGAGATCCTTCACTTGTTGCGGAGTGAGCGCTCCGGGTATGTTGTATTCCCATCCGGTTTTGCTCTTCATGGGCCGCTGATGCACGCCGCGGACGCTCTCGATCAGGTGGTCGCCGTAAATGGCGGTCTTGATCCCTTTGGCCGTCAGGTAGTCGTGAATCTTCCTGACGTCGTCGGCATAGAGCAGCGCCGTGTCGCGCGACTGGCAGGCGGGACAGAGTTCCACCGGAAAAAACATCTCGTCATGGCCGAAGTGAATCATCTTCGGTTTCATGACTTCGATGTACTCGTCCAGAACGTCGAAAACCAGCTTGTAAATCTCCGGCTTGGTCGGATCATACACATCGGGCCACTCGGCGCCTGTGATCGCGCCCAGATCCTTATGTCTGGTCAGCAGGTAGTAGCTGTGGGTGAAGGTCGGAATTTCGGGAATCACCTCGATGTGCTGCGCGTTCGCATAGCTCACCAGGTCGGCCACCTCATCCTTCTCCAGGATTTCGCCATCCGCGGTGTCGTGGTGCGCCGAATTCTGGTCGGTCCCGCGCGGGCCCCGCGGATTGTAGCGCTGCGTGTAGTACAGGTCCTTGGCGAAATCGATCCACCCGGCGTTCAGTTCCGGATGGCGGTCCAGGCGCATCGACGCATTCACTTCCATGACCACCTTGTTGAATTTGTACAGCGCCATGAAATCGCGCAGAAAGCGTTTGAAGAAGGCGATGTTCTCGTGCCCCGGCAGGTAGAGACGAATGGCCCGAAATGGCAGGTGGGGCCAGTCGTCCACCTCGGCTCCCGAAATGCGCACGTGGCCGCGGTCCTTCGCGATGAGCTGGCGGACCGACTGCATTCCATAAAAAGCCCCTGCCTCATCGTTGCCCGCCACCACTACGGCGTCGGGACCGCTGCGCAGGCTGTAGGCTTCGCTTTTCCGCGGCGGCGCGGCGGAAGTGTGGGCCGAAAGATACTGGCCCACGAGAGGGTTGGAGGCCGTCCCCATCAGGATGAACGGGCCGGACGGCAACGTGGCGGTCCGGTCGATCCGCAAGGCCATGCCGTAACGATCGCTCAATTCGGCCAGCAATTCCCGGGCAAGGGAGAGATCCGCCGGAGTGGCGCTCGGCGGCACCAGGATCGGAACCCCCTCCTCCACGGAAAACGCTTTTTCGAGAACCGTCATCTTCTGCGGTTCAGGAAATATGGGTGGACGATCTGCCGCGATTGCGGGCCAAGCGAGCCCGCACAGACACCAACGAAGCCAGCGCATGGAAAACCTCCCGAAGAATCGGTATAACACGGCCGCCGCCGGTTCCAACGGAAACCGGGCTTGTGCGCCACCCGCTGTCCAGAATGCTGGATATGGTAGCGGTGTTCGGCCCGGGAAAAATCGGTTGGCAGGCGAAAGCGCCTGCCCCACAAGGACGTAAGCCCTTGCGCACCAACGTGGGACAGACGCTTTCGTCTGTCTACACGGCGATCCCAGCGTGTTTTTCACAGCTTCTTACGGTCGCGGCCGTGAACCGCGGGACGGCACGGACGCGGCGGGCTGCGGCAGAATTTCATACAGCACGCGGCCCGTCGATCCGCTGGGAGTCTGGACGGACAAGAGGCTGGCCAGAGTCGGTGCCAGGTCGTTCAGCTTCACATTCTGGAAGTACAGGCCGGGACGAATCGCCGGCCCCATGAAGATGAGTGGAATGTGGGTGTCATAAGCGAACGGCGTATCGTGCCCGGTGTTGGTCGCGGGACGCACCCAGTATGGCTCCAGGATCACCTCCAGGTCGGCGGAGCGCGCCCAGTTCAGGCTCGCGGCAAGGGTTTCGCTGAGCGCGTCCCCCGGCAGTTCTCCGCGCCGCAGTTGATGGCGCGTGTAGATGCGAAACACGTGCGGCGCCGCTAGGATGGCGGCGGCGGCATCGTCCTGCACATCCGCTTCGTTCAGCTTCCGGGCGCGAATCAACTCCGCGTTCAGATACATCGCGCCATCGTTGATGGCTTGCACCCACGTGCCGCTGCCGTACTGCCGCTCCAGGCGGGCCTGCACCATAGCGGCGAGTTGGGAATCCAGGATCCGCCCGCCCGGCATCCGATCGGAGGTCATCCTTTCCGGCAGATCCACGGCGCCATGGTCCGCGGTAAGGACCACCACTACGTTGCGCAGCCCGATCGTTTTGTCGAGATGCAGGAACAGGCGTTCGAGCGTTCCGTCCAACCGCACGGCCAGATCGTGCACCTCCGGCGATAGCGGCCCGGTCTGATGGCCGACGGCATCGATGGTAGAGAAGCTGACGGTCAGCAGGTCCGTTGCGCCTCGCTGGCCCAGCCGTTCGGAATCGATCGCGCGTTCCGCAAACGCTTCCAGCAGTTCATTGCCGAACGGCGAAAAGTCCACCGCGTTGGCCAGTTTCGGACCGGGTTCCGCCGGCATTTTCCTGCTCCCTCCGGGGAATTTCCATTCCGCCCCGGCATATTTTTCGACCATGCGGGAGTCGTTGAACGACTGGACCCAGGAGGGAACATCCTTGAAGTAATAGGTGCTGCTGACGAACGCGCCGGTCTGCGTGTCGTACCAGTAGGCTGCGTCGGCCATGTGTCCGGCGGGTAAAATGGCGCCACGATCCTTGAACGAGAGTCCGATCACGCGAGATGCGGGGTCCGCCAGTTTCAGTTCGTCGCCCACCGTGCTCACCAGCAGTCGCCTGGGCGAGGCGCCCGTCCCGGTGCCGCCGAGTTGGCGCTCGGAGCTGTCCGAAACGCTGCTTACGTTCTTGCCCGCGGTGCGATCGTACCAGTTGTTCCCGATGATCCCACTGAGCGCCGGGCTCGCGCCGGTCAGCATCACCGAATGTCCCACGGCGGTGATGGCAGGGTAATGCGCGAGATTCGCATTCGCAAACACGGCTCCCTGATCCAGCAGACGCCGGAATCCGCCTTTGTATTCGGACTCGAACCTGGTCAGATAGTCATAACGGAACTGGTCTACCGCGACCAGCACCACCAGCTTGGGTCTGGGCGGGAATGGCCGGCCGATACCGGCCGCGATCATCGTGGCCAACCCAAACCCCATCACCGCATAAAACTTCAGGGATCGCATAAGAAAGCACCTTTCGAACCATGGATCGTGCAGCGCCGCATGGGCCGTGATCCGGATTCCATACCCAATGCGGGTCCCCTGCAAATTGGCGATCCCGTCCGCGCAGCGGTCGCGCGCGCCAGAGGCCGCCGAAGCCTGCGAGAGGCAAATCTCCCGACCTTGGGATCGAATCCGTATTTTATGTTGCGGCGGGGAAGCGAGGGAACTGGCCGATGGCTGCCGGCGCCGCTGTATCCAGCGGAATGGATGCTCGAGACCGGGATGAAAGCTTACGTTTCAATCACGGCGGCGCTCAAGTAGTGGGTCAGTTTCGGAGTAAAGTCGTCAACCGACCGCTGCGGAATCGGTAAACGCTGGGCGACTTATCCGGCCAATCATGATGCCCGCGCGGCGTTAACTTGTTCGGAATGTGGCGCGTGCACAGATTGGACCGGATAAATCGA
>JADGNT010000791.1 GCA_017883345.1 Candidatus Solibacter sp.
GCGTCTCCAGGCCAGTCGCCTGGCGAGCGGCTTCTTCGTGCCGGTCGGGATCGACGGCATCCACCAGGCCGTGAATGATGGCGGTAAGTTCGACGCCGTGGCCGGCGCTACGGACGGCTTCGGATTCGGCGTGGCTCATGCGGCGATCCAGGCGGGCGAGGCGGGAGGCGAGGGAGGAGACGAGGTCCGCGTCCGTGCTGCCGAGGGCCACGGCTTCGAGGAGTTTTTCCAGGGCAACGGCCGGCTGGCGTTCCAGCGGGCGGGTTTCGATTAACGGGTGATCGGTGACGCCGACGGCATCGACAATCACGAAGCGGTCCTTGGCTGCGGCATCGGGGGTGACGCCGCGCAGATCGTCCGGGGAGATGATGCGGATGCCGCGGCCTTTCATCTGTTCGAAGTAGTTGAGGCTGCGCACGTCGCGGAGGAAGAAGAGAATTTCGAGGGGGCGTACGTCGGTTCCGGTGGCGATCATGTCCACGGTGACGACGATGCGGGGATTGTAGGCCGTGCGGAATAGGGCAAGGATGGTGTCTGAGGTTTCGGCGGCGGGTTCAAGCGAAGAGCGGGACGGGGGCGTCCCGCGCGGACCCGGGGGTCCGCCCCACCGATTACCCACCCACTCGGTGACCGTCTCTTCCGTGCCATCTTCGCGGATTACCTGCCGCGAGACGCGGACTTTGCCGGTGCGGTAGGTGATTTTCTGACAGAACTCATTGCCCTTGCCGAACTCCTCGCGAACGATTTGGACAATGTCGTCGGCGTGGCTATCGTCGCGGGCGAAGATGAGGGTCTTGGGGACCTCGGTGCGGCCGGGGAAGATATCGGTGAAGAGCTTGCCGCGGAATTCGCGGATTACGGTGCGGATCTGGTCGGGAGCGACCACGTCGCGATTGAGTTGGTCGGCGGTGTAGGAGAAGTCGGTATCGAGGAGTTCGGCGCGGCGGGCGCGGGTGAGGCGGTCGCGCTTGTCGATCCAGAAGCCGGATTCCACGCGCGAGCCGGCGGCGGTGATGCGGGTATCGATTTTGTAGATGTCGAAATCGACGTTGACGCCATCGGCTACGGCGTCGGCGTAGGTGTAGGGCACCATGACGTTCTGATTGAAGAAGCCCAAGGTGTTCTTCGAGGGCGTCGCGGTCAGGCCGATCAGAAAGGAATCGAAGTATTCCAGGACCTGGCGCCAGAGGTTATAGATGGAGCGGTGGCACTCGTCGGTGACGACGAAGTCGAAGGTCTCGATGGCTACGGCGGGGTTGTATTCGATGGGGTCGGGCGCTTGATTGAGGCTGGCGAGAGTAGCGGCGGAGGTTTCTTCGTTGCCGGAGTCGTAATCGGGGTCGCCTTTCAGGATGGAATAGAGGCGTTGGATGGTGGTGATGGCGACGCGGCAGACGGGATCGATGGTGTTGGAGGAAAGTAGCTGGACGTTATAGATCTCGGTGAACTTGCGACCGTCGCCGGGGATGGTGAACTGCTGGAATTCGTTGAGGGCCTGGCGTCCGAGAGTGCGGCGGTCCACCAGGAAGAGGACGCGGCGGGCGCCGGCGTGGGCGATGAGGCGATAGATGAAGTTGCAGGCGGTGAAGGTCTTGCCGCTGCCCATGGTCATGTGGATGAGGGCGCGAGGATCGTTGCGGGCGAGGGATTGATCGAGGTTGGCGATGACGCGGTACTGGTGATCCCAGAGGCCCTCCAGCGGGACGGGCGGCATCAGACGGAGGCGGTTGCGCAAGCCGGAGCCGGGCGATTTGAGATCGGCTTCGAGCCAGGCGGCGAGGGTTTCCGGACGGTGAAAGCCGAAGACCGGCCGGCTGCGCGCGTCGGGTTCCAGCAGGTTGGTGAAGCGCGTTTCGACGCCGGTGGATTCGTAGCAGAAGGGGAGCGGGCGGCGCGGGGCGGGGAGATTCTGGGGAAGCCCGACGCTGTATTTGGCGGTCTGGATTTCGACGCCGATCAGGGGCACGCCGGCCTTCTTGGCTTCCACCACGCCGGCTGCGTATCCATCGACATAGAGGAGGTAGTCGGCAAAGCCATGCCCAGGGGCGAGAGGAAATTCGCGAATTGCTATGCCGCGGCCGGCTTCAATGTTGACTGTGTCGCGATTCTGGATGAGCCACCCGGCATCCGTTAGCAGACGATCGATGTTAGCGCGGGCACGATCTTCGGGGCGGCCACCGGTGGGCGCATTCATGGGTGGGAGGACGGTAAAACACAGCATACCGCACCTTGGCATTCGAGGCTGGGGATCGGCAGGCCGAAGAGCTCTGTCTTGCATGCCTGGCGGTACCGTAATACACTGTTCATGTGAAGACTCTAACCGTACGACTGCCCGAGCCGCTGGTAGCCGAGATCGAGGTGGAATCGCGCGGGCGTGGGTGTTCGAAGTCCGATATCGTGCGCGAGCGCTTGCAGCGCGTTGCTCCACCCACACGGCATCAATCCACACTGCTTGATACCATTGGCGATCTCATCGGCTCGGTCGACGGCTTGCCGGCCGACCTGAGCGCACGAAAGAAGCGATACTTGAAAGCCACGGGCTATGGCCAGAAACGTGCTAGTTGACGCGGGTTTTCTAGTGGCTTTGCTTAGCCGCTGCGACTCCCACCACCAGTGGGCGGTGACGCAAGCGCCTGACCACGCTCCACCCTGGCGCACCTGCGAAGCCGTCCTGTCCGAGGCCATCCACCTTCTCGGCGCGCGCGGGGCGCCCGCAGTCAGTGGGCTGCTTCGCCGCCGCGCCCTGATTGCCGCTTTCAACCTGGACAACGACGTGGAGCCGGTGCTTAAGCTCTTGCTGAAATACGCAGACGTGCCCATGAGCCTCGCCGACGCCTGCCTTGTGCGGATGGCCGAAACGCATCCCGACCCGGTGATTCTCACAACAGATTCCGACTTCCGCATCTATCGCCGGCATAGCCGGCAGATGGTTCCCTGTGTGATGCCATCTTGACTACT
>JADGNT010000792.1 GCA_017883345.1 Candidatus Solibacter sp.
CCAAGGAATCGTATACTCAGTCTTAAAGGCTAAATCTTGTCTCCCACCCAACCCAAAAAGAAGGCCGCCAGTCACCTGCGCAGCACGCTCCCCCTCCTCAAGGAACTGGTGCGCCCGCGCCGCGGCAAACTCGCGCTTGGCTTCCTGCTGATGCTCATCGGCAGACTGTGTAGTCTGGTCCTGCCGGGCGCCCCCAAGTTTCTGGTGGACGATGTGATCAATCGGCACCAGGTCTACCTGCTCAAATGGATCGTAGGCGCCGTTTTCGCCGCCACCATCATTCAGGGCATCACCTCGTTCTCCCTCACCCAGCTCCTCTCCAAAGAGGGCCAGCGGCTCATCGCCGAGCTGCGGCGCAAGGTGCAGGAGCACATCGGCCGATTGCCCGTGGCCTACTACGATGCCAACAAATCCGGCGCCCTGGTTTCCCGCATCATGAACGACGTGGAGGGCGTGCGCAACCTGATCGGCACCGGCCTGGTGGATTTCGTCGGCGGCATCCTGACGGCGCTGCTCTCGCTCGTCATCCTGCTCAGGATCAGCGCGCTGTTGACCGGCATCGCGCTGTTCTTCATCGTCGTGTTCGCGCTCGGCCTCGGCAAGGCCTTCGGCAAAATCCGCCCGATCTTCCGCGAGCGCGGCAAGATCACCGCCGATGTCACCGGCCGTCTCACCGAATCCCTGGCGGGCGTGCGCGTCGTCAAAGGCTATCATGCCGAAGCCGGCGAAGCGCGCGTTTTCGCCGCCGGCGTGCAGCGCCTGCTGGACAACGTCATGCGCTCGCTCACCGCCATCTCTTTGATGACCCTCTCGGCCACCATGCTGATGGGCATAGTCGGCGGCACCGTGATGTATATCGGCGCCCGCCAGATTCTGGCCACCCCGCCGACCCTCACCCTCGGCGGCTGGTTCGCCTTCGTCGGTTACCTCGCCTTCCTGGTCGCGCCCATGCTGCAAATGGTCGCCATCGGTACCCAGTTGACCGAGGCGCTCGCCGGACTCGATCGCACCCAGGAAGTCCTCGCCGAGCGGCCCGAGGACGAAGACACCAGGCGCGTCCGCAAGATCGAGACCATCCAGGGTTACGTCGCCTTCGACAACGTGACTTTCGAGTACGACGCCGGCAAGCCCGTGCTGCGCGAGGTCAGCTTCGCTTCCGAACCCGGCACCGCCACCGCGCTCGTCGGACCTTCAGGCTCGGGAAAATCCACCATCATCAGCCTCATCGCCGCCTTCCATGAACCCACCGCCGGACGCATCCTGGTCGATTCCACCGACCTTTCCACCGTGCGTCTGGATGCCTTCCGCTCGCAGCTCGGCGTGGTGTTGCAGGACACCTTCCTGTTCGACGGCACGATCCGCGAAAACATCGCCTTCGCCCGTCCCGCAGCCACCGAAGAGCAGATCCAGAACGCCTGCCGCATCGCCCGCGTCGATGAGTTTGCCGAAAAGTTCGAGAAGCAGTACGACACCATCGTCGGCGAGCGCGGCGTCAAGCTCTCCGGCGGACAGCGCCAGCGCGTCTCCATCGCCCGCGCCATTCTCGCCGATCCCCGCATCCTGATCCTGGACGAGGCTACCAGCAGCCTGGATTCCGAATCCGAGGCCGCCATCCAGCAAGGTCTCTCCTACCTGATGAAAGGCCGCACCACCTTCGTCATCGCGCATCGCCTCTCCACCATCCGCCGGGCCGAGCAGATTCTGGTGGTCGAGGACGGCCGCATCGTGGAGCGCGGCACGCACCAATCCCTCTACGCCCTCGAGGGCCGTTACTACGATTTGTACACGCGCCAGCACGGCATCGACTCCAACTTGTTTCTCGCCCCCGGCGAAGGCGACCAGATTCCCGAGGCCGCCGCGCCCCTCAAGCTGCGCGGCGCCGCCCCGCCCACCGCCGCCTCGCTCCTCGGCGGCGGCACGGTGTAGAGCAGCCTTCCAGGCGGGGTGCCCTCTGGGCCGCCCCCATTCGTGGGGGCATGATTCCTCCGCGCCTCCGCGTCAAGTACACAGCCTGTCTGGTTCCGGCTCTCGCCGCCTTTGGGATTAAGCGACAATCAGGTATGTCCAAATGGGCACTGGCCGGTTTACTCGTCGCCGCCGGCACGGCGTGGCTCGCCCTCGCGCGACCCAACGACCAAGGTGACGATCGACGTCCGCCGGCCGCGCCTGTGGTCAAGCTGAATGTGGTCGCCGTGGACGCGCGCGGCCAAACCGTCGCCGATCTGGCGCGCGAAGATTTTCAGGTGTTCGATGGCGGCAAGTTGCAGCACATCGCTTCCTTTCGCCGCAACGATGTCAAACCGCTGCGGGCCGCTCCACCCCAACCAAACGAATACTCCAATCGCTCCGGCGCCCCCCTCTCTCGCGCCACGGTGATTCTGCTCGACCTGCTGAATGCCCGCTTCGACGACCGCGCATACGCCGTCAACCAGTTGATTCCCGCCTTGCAGCATGTGGAGGCCAGCGATTCCCTGTTCCTGTATATTCTGACCCTGGACGGCACGCTGTATCCGGTCCATCCACTGCCCGATCCCAAGACCACCGCCCGAACCCCCGCCAAGCCGTGGACCGACGACATCAAGCCGCTGCTCGATGAGGCTTCGCGCAAACTTTTCGTTCTGCGGCCGGCATACCTCCAGGTGGACGAGCGCGTGCGCATGACGTACGCGGCGCTGGAGGCGTTGGCTTCCCGGGTGGCGGGAACTCCGGGCCGGAAAAGTATCGTCTGGATCAGTCACGGAATGCCGATTTCCATCGGCAGCCGCGCCGGCGCTTTCAACGAGATCGACTATACGCCCTTCTTGCAGCGTTTGACCGCGACGCTCGATCGCGCCAACGTCGCGGTCTACCCGGTGCGCCTGCCTGGGTCGCTCGCACCCGGAGCGAGCGATACACTCGGCTCGGGACTCGCCAGCACCGAAACCCTGGAGGAGTTCGCCGGTCTCACCGGCGGCC
>JADGNT010000095.1 GCA_017883345.1 Candidatus Solibacter sp.
ACGGAGGTCAAGGGGTATCGCAAATGGGCATTCCCGCTGGTGGTGATCGGGGCCAACTCGATCGCGGCGTACCTGATGGCGCACCTGTGGGAGCGCTTCATTCTGGATTCATTCCGCATTCACCTGGGCGCGCACGCGTTCGCGTTCTTCGGGACGGCGTACGAACCCCTGCTGCGCGGCATCGCGGTGCTGCTGGTGTATTGGGTGCTGCTCTATTGGATGTACCGGCGGAAGCTGTTTCTCAAGATTTGACGCCACGCACAGCGGAAAAACTCGACTGCTGGCACGACGGTCCACGATCCGCTACAGTAGGACTTCCACCACTATCGTATGCGTCTCAGTTGGAATGAAATCAGGGCTCGCGCCGCCCGCTTCGCCGAAGAATGGGAGATCGCGCGCTATGAACGAGGCGAAAGCCAGACCTTCTACAACGAGTTCTTCGAGATTTTTGGCGTCACGCGCCGGCGTGTGGCGAGCTTCGAAGAGCCAGTCAAGAAGCTGGGCAACGAACGTGGATTTATCGACCTGTTCTGGAAGGGTATGCTCCTGGTCGAACACAAGAGCGCCGGCCGCAGCCTGATCCGCGCCAAACAACAGGCCCTCGACTATTTTCCCGGCCTGAAAGAGTACGAGCTTCCCCGCTACATCCTGGTCAGCGATTTTCAGACCTTCGAGCTTTTTGACCTTGAGGAGAGCACAACAGTCCGCTTTCCGCTTGACCAGCTTAGCCGCCACGTAGAGGATTTCAGTTTCATCCTGGGCGTTCAAAAGCGGACGTTCCGGGATCAAGACCCGGTGAATATCCGAGCGTCCGAAATGATGGGCAAGCTTCATGACGCCCTCAAGGAGTCGGGTTACGAGGGACACGACCTGGAACGCCTGCTCGTCCGTCTCGTCTTCTGCCTGTTCGCCGACGATACGGGAATCTTCGAACCCAGAGATATCTTCTCGGCCATGATCGGCGAGCGGACCAGCCCGGATGGCAGCGACCTTGGATTGTGGCTCAGCCGGTTATTCGAAGTGCTGAACACGCCCGTCACACAGCGTCAGCACAACCTGGACGAGGATTTGGCCCAGTTCCCCTACGTGGACGGCGACCTGTTCCATGAACGGCTGACTTTTCCGGACTTCAACACCGCCATGCGCTCCCTCCTGCTGGATGCCCTCGGTTTCAGTTGGGACGCCATTTCTCCCGCCATATTCGGCTCGCTGTTCCAGTCCGTCATGGACCCAAAGGAACGCCGCTCCCAGGGGGCGCACTACACCACCGAGAGAAACATCATGAAGGTCATCGGACCTCTGTTCCTCGATGAACTGCGCGACGAATTTAAGCGCCTTTTGGAACGCCGCGACAACGGTCGCCGCAAAGCCCTCGAAGCATTTCACGCAAAGCTCTCCACGCTTCGCTTTTTCGACCCGGCGTGTGGCTGCGGAAACTTCCTCATCATCGCCTACAGGGAACTGCGGCTTCTCGAACTCGACCTGCTGCGTGCGCTGCGTCACGATACTCAGTTGAAGCTCGACGTGTCGCAAATGTGCCAAATCGATGTGGACCGGTTCTATGGCATCGAACTGGCCGAGTTTCCCGCCCGCATCGCCGAAGTTGCCCTCTGGATGATGGACCACCTCATGAACAACAAGCTCTCCTTGATATTCGGTGAGAGCTATGTTCGCATTCCCCTCAAGAAATCGCCCCACATCCGGCAGGGCGACGCGCTCGAAATCGACTGGGCCGAGTTGCTAGCCCCAGGCGATTGCTCCTACGTCCTTGGTAATCCACCGTTCGGCGGGGCGAAGTATCAGAGTGACAAGCAGCGTGCTCAGGTGCGCCGGATCGCCCACTTGGGCGGGAGTGGCGGAACGCTCGACTATGTCACCGCCTGGTTCATCAAAGCCGGTGACTATCTCCGGCAATCGTTCGCAAAAGTCGGCTTCGTGGCTACCAATTCCATCACCCAAGGCGAACAGGTTGCGCAGCTCTGGCCGCTTCTCCTTGACCGGTGTGGTCTCGAAATCGCCTTCGCCCACCGCACCTTCGCATGGGGCAGCGATGCTCGCGGCATGGCGCACGTTCATGTGGTCATTATCGGGCTAACCAGGAGTGACCGGGAAGCAGCGGAAAAACGGCTCTTCAGCTACAGTGACATCAAAGGCGATCCCACCGAGAGCCGCCACACGGCTCTGACGCCATATCTCTTCGGCGCCGGGAGCGTCGTAAACCGCCATCTCGTCGTGGAAGAAGCCAGCCGTCCCTTGAGTGACGTTCCACAGCTTGTGATCGGATCCAAACCCATCGACGCAGGACACTTTATCTTCTCCCGTGAGGAGCGCGGTGAGTTCCTGCACCAGGAGCCGGCGGCAGCCAAGTACCTTCATCCCTATGTTGGTTCCGAGGAATTCATCAACGGCGGGGAGCGATGGATTCTTTACCTTGCGGGTCTTACGCCGAATGATCTCCGGGCCATGCCGAGAGTTAAAGAGCGCACCCTGGCCGTGGGGGCATTTCGACTGCTTAGCAAGAGTGAGGGAACCCGCAAATTGGCTGACTCGCCAACGCGATTTCATGTCACCGTCGTTCCGAAGCGACCGTTCCTTGTGATACCTGAGTCCAGTTCAGGGGAGCGCGACTATGTGCCTATCGGGTGGCTTAAGCCACCCACCATTCCCAGCAATCTCGTCCGTGTGCTCCAAGGCGCCGACCTCTGGCACTTTGGCATCCTCACCTCCGCGATGCACATGGCATGGTTGCGGCAAATCGGGGGACGCCTGAAAAGCGACTACCGTTATTCCGTTGGAATCGTGTACAACACCTTCCCTTGGCCAGAGGCCACGCCCCAACAGCGGGATAAAATCCGCGGCCTGGCTCAAGCCGTGCTCGACGCCCGAGGCAGCTTTCCCACTTGCACCTTGGCCGACCTCTACGATGACGTTGCCATGCCTCCGCTATTGCGCAAGGCGCATCGCGGGCTGGATGGCGCGGTAGACAAGCTATACCGGTCAGCCAAATTCACCGGAGATAGCGACCGGGCAGAGCACCTTTTCGGCCTTTACGAGAAGCTGGTTTCGCCTTTGGTTGCCGCGGCTCAAACCCCACGCGCCCGCGGGTCGAGACGCCGGTAGGCCCGCCCGCGCGGCCTACTGTTTCTTTTCGCCGGGCCGCAGCAGCGTGGGCGGCTTGCGCTTGGGCGTGGCATCTTCCGCGGCCTTTTCCTCCGCCGCCTTGGCCGCGTCCTTCTTCTTGGCCTCGTCAGCCTGCTGCCCCTCTTTCTCGATGGGCGTCATCTGGGTGTCGATGGCCTTCTTCTGCGCCTGCTGGCGCTGCTCCACCTCGCTGCCGCGTTTGCCCAGGTCCTCCTCGGCCAGATCCAAACTGTCGGCCGTGGTCTCGATGGCCTGCGTGAGCGAAAACTCGTAACGCTCCAGATCCTTGGGCCGGCTTTCCTCAATCTGCTTGAGCATGGGAAGCATGGCCTTTTCCGCGGTGGCCACGGCGGCGAGTCCCACGCCGATGTCGGTCCTGTGCGTGCTGGCCGCATCCGCCACGGTATCGATGGCGTCGAGGATCTTGGAGTACTCATCCAGCGTGTCGTGGATCAGGATCGATCGTCCGGGCTTCTCCTTGCCGAGCAAATTGCGCACCAGATCCAGCCGCAGTTTGGCGAAATCGGCGTAGAGCTTGAGCCGCAGGTTCGGCTCCTGCGCTTCCTTGATCTGGTCGATTTCGTCGGCGCTCAGAAAATCGCGTTGCGCCGCCACGGGCGCCGCCAGAAGCAAACAGCAGAGTAACGTTTTCATTTGCTTTTGCCCTCCATCAGGCCGGTCAGCAGATCGTCGTGAACTTTCTGCAGGCGGGCCTTGGCTTTGTCGAGCACGGGCCGATCCTCGAATCCGAAATCGTGCTGCAGGCTGTCCAGTTTCTTCAGCAGGTTCCGCGTTTCGATTTCGGCCTGCTTGAACCATCGCGGACTCTTGCGCGGATTCTTGCCGGTGCTTTCGAGCGAGTCCCAGGCCAGGGAGACCGATTCCTCGATCTCTAGCGCCGCTGCCGCCAGCGCCGGGTTATCGTCCTTCTGATAGGCTTCCCGCGCGGCTTTCAGGGCGGAACCCGCGTTATCCAGCGCCAGCTTGGAGCGCTTTCCCAGATCGTGTTCCGCCAGCGCGGCCCTCAGGTCGGCGGGCAGGCTGGCGGCGGAAACAAGGCCCAACGCCAGCAGCAGCAGGATGGTTCGTGTGCCTCTCACCGCTTGTCAATCTCCCTTTGCAGGATTCGCACCCGCTGCCGCGCCTGGAATTCCTGGTTCGGATTTTTGCCCTGGCTAGTGGCCAGAAAATGCTCGTAGGCTTCCTTGGCCGGTTTGATCTGGCGCAGCTTATCCAAGATGATGGCACGCAGGAACCAGTTGCCCGCGGCAGTTTCACCGTTCTTGGCGGCCTGCTCAAAGGCGGTCAGCGCCTGCGGCAGATCGCCCGCCATGTAGAGCATGCCGCCCAGTTCGGTCCACGGCCTGGTTTCGGAAGGCTTCAGTTTGGCGGCTTCGTAGAACTGGCGGGCGGCCGGCTGGAATTGCCGCTGGTCGCGGAGCGCGCGCGCGTACATCATCCGCAGGTCGTAATTGCCAGGTTCGGCTGCCACCGATTGTTCCAGCAGGGGCAGCGCCCGATCCAGTTTCCGGGTGAAGACGTAGGCGGCCGCCAGCGCACTACGGTTGACCGGGCTCGCGTCCTTCGCAAAGGCCTCTTCCAGGCGGGGCACGGCATCTTCGAATTGTTTGGATTCGAGCAGCAGTTCGCCCATCCGCGCCTGCGCGGCGGAGTTGTCCGGAAACTGCCGGTAAATGTCGATGGCTTCGCGGTTCTCGGAGGCCTTCTCGTAGAGGCCGGCGAGTTCCAGCAGGTAATCGCGATACTTCGGCTCTAGTCTCGCCGCCTGGCGGAAGTAGGCGTCGGCCTCGGTGATTCGTCCCTGCTGCACCAGCGCCTGCGCCATGCCGAGTTGCGCTCCGGCGGATTTTGCGTCCAGCGCGACGGCCAGTTTGTAGCTCTCCTCCGCCTTGGCGAAGTCGCCGGTCTGGAGTTGCGCTTCGGCCAGGTAATAGCGCGGGCGGAACTCCTGGGGCTTGCGTCCCACGGCGTCCTCCAAGAGCGGCAGCGCCTCGGCCGGGTTCTTCTGGCGTAACAGCACAATGCCGCCGTTCAGCTCCGCTTCGTAGAGCCCCGGCTTGAGTTCCAGGGTCTTGCGATACTCGGCGACGGCTTCGGGATCCCGTTCGAGCAGCGTATAGGCCATCGCCAGATTGAAGTGGGCGAAGTAGTCCTTGGAATCCGCTGCAATGGCTTGGCGGAATGCCTGTACGGCGTCGTCGTACTTACCCTCGTCCAGGGCCTTCATGCCTTCGGTAGTGTAATCGGCCTGGAGAAACAGGAGAAACGCCGCGACGGCCCACATACCTTAATTCTATCGCCGCGCGATTGCCGCCGCCCGAAAACGCTCGTTACTTCTTTTTTTCTTGGGTGACCACTCCCGAAACATCGGGGGTTTCCGACACGAAACTCAGCGGGATATCGATGTAAGCCACTTTTTCCCCGGTTTCGTCGGCGATTTTCATCTTGTAGTGGCGGGGGGGCGCGTCGAACAGCGCATTGCCCTGCACCGATTCGGCAGGTTTGACAGAGCGCAGATACCCGATATACTGCGGCACGCCTTCACCGGAACTCAGTTCGGGGTAGGTGTTGCCGCTATCATCCTCGATGCTGAAATTGGGCACGAGGATGTCGCTGCCGAGGCTGTTTACCGCGTTCAGCCGCACCAGGAAGAAGCGATGCTCCGGCACGCGCGCATCGGCGCCCGTGCCGATGTGGGTCAGCCACTGCGTTTCGAATACCACGTAGACGACGTGGCCGACCGTGGCCCGCTCACCCATGCTGTAAGTACGCACGGGAGACGCCTTTTCCTCGCTGTCACCACAGGAAGATAAGAGAGAAGCGGCAACGGCGACCGCCAGTAACAACACAAACCGGATTTGGCGCATGTAGCTAACCCATTGTCCTCGCGGATCGGGTGGGTGTCAACACCGTGGGACCCGGGGACAGACAGGGGGAAACCGGGGACAGACAGGACTGACAGCGAATTTCCGGCAAACTGCGCCGGAAATTCATGTCAGTCTTGTCAGTCCCCGCCGCTACCGCGGTTGGCGTTCCTGAAGGATGCGCTCGAATTTCCTGCGCTGTTCGTCGTTGAGAATCTGTTCGACCTTGGTTTTGCTGTCGCTCAGCACGGTGCGGTAATACTGCCAGAAATCGTTGAGGATGGACTCCATCTGCTCCTGTTGGGCGGATGTGAGGTTGAGTTCGCGCTTCATCCGCGAGAAATAGACTTCCCTGCCCACGGCGGTATCGAAGGAAGGTTGGTGCAAGCGGTTATGCACGCCGAAATTCATGGCGACCGCTCCCGCCGCGGCGCCGCACAGGAATACCAGCGTCAGCGCGACCATACAGGCGACCTTGGGATCCCACGATCGGGCGAAGCCCGCTTTCTCGAGCAGATTAGGGCTCATAGGTCGTCATCGTGGCCAGCATGTTTTCCTGCGCCCGGGCGCTATCGTAAGCGGGCGAATCCTGCTGCGCCATCACGGCTTCGGGCGACAGGCCGGTGGGGTATTCGCTCTCGTAGGAGACCAGATAGCTACCCAGCGCCGCCAGCGTCAGCAGCGAGAGAAACACCAATCGCCGCCCAAAGGCGAAATCCAGGGCAAAGAAGCCCGCAAAAGACGGCACGGCCTGGCGGTGGCCCACCTGACGCATCACTCGCGCGTAAAACCCGAGCGGCGGCGCCAGTTCCGCTTCCACTCTGAACGCGCCGAACCACTGGGAGACTTGCCGCATGCCGGCCACTTCCTGGCGGCACATCTCACAGTTGCTCAGGTGCGCCTCGATATCCCGCAGAGCCGCCGGCTTCAGCGTGCCGGACAGGTACTCCTCAAGGCTCTCCATCACTACCGCGTGCATAAGCTTCTTCCCTGTACCACTGAAATTACCACGCCTCAGCCCACCCTTTGCGAGTCTATCGGCCCATTGGCCTCGCCCGCTTCCGGGAACCTGCCACTTTTCAACCCAACCGCTCGGCCAGACTTCTCGGCCAGAATTCTCGGCCAGACCTGTTAACCGGCCACCAGGCCGGGAGCCCGATCAAGGCGCTGCGCCGCCTTCACCAGCTTCTGGCGCGCCCGAAACAGCTTCACTTTGATGGTGTTCTCGTTCATCCCGGTCTGCGCCGCCAACTCTTCCACCGAGAACCCTTCCACTTCCTTCATCGTCAACAACATACGCTCTTCCGCCGAGACCCGCCCGAGCAGCTTGACCAGGTAATCCCGGCGCGCTAGCTGGGTATCCATGGGAATCTGGCGATCCACCGCCGGCTCGGAATTCTCCACCCGGCGTACCTCGTCTTCGCTCATGTCGCTTTCGTAGACCAGCTTCCGAACCTTGCGCTTGCGCAGATAGTCGAAGCACTCGTTGACCGTGATTTTGTAGATCCAGGTGATCAGCGAGCTGCGGAAATCGAAGCTCTTGACGGACAGGTAGACCTTCGCAAATACTTGCTGTGCAATGTCTTCCACGTCGTTGCGCTGGCGCACGATACCGTGGATGATGGAGAACACCTTGCTTTGGTAGCGCTCCACAATCTCGCGAAACGCCGCCTCATCGCCGGCCTGCGCACGCTGCACTAACGCACCTTCCGGGGTGTTCTGGTAGTCCACTCTGGATTTCGCCGCAACCTTACTACCGAATCCCGGGATCGAAAGTACGCCGGTCAGTGTTCCCATACACCGCTATCGACGCATACTACCCCTACCGGGTTTCAGCGGATACACTTGCAAGATAGCACGCCCCGCTCGGGACGGTCACCGGGCTCCGGCTCACCCCAATTCCGCCCCCTTCGCTGTTCAGGGTCGATTTTCCCGCGACCAAAGCCCACACTGCCCCATCTAAATGATTGACGGTTGGAGTGGTGCGCTCCCCCCGTTATAATAGGGATCGGGGAATTCCCGAAATTTCAGGAGTATACAGACAACATGGTGCAAATAACCGAACGAGCGATCGGCAAGGTGAAGGAGATCATGGGTTCCCAGGATCCCGCCCCCAGCGGACTGCGTATTTCCGTGGTCGGCGGCGGCTGTTCCGGGTTCAGCTACTCAATGGCCTTCGAGAACCAGCCCAACATCTTGGACAAGACCTACACCTATAACGGGTTGAAGATCTTCGTGGACCAGGCCAGCCTGCTGTATTTGGATGGCGCCGAGGTCGATTTCGTGGAGACGCTGGAAGGCTCCGGCTTCAAGTTCAACAACCCGCAAGTGAAGTCCACTTGCGGCTGCGGCAGCTCGTTCCAGGTTTAAACAGACCAGTTTTCCAGTTTGGCGAGGCGCCCTTCCGTCGCACGGAAGGGCGCCTATTCGCTTTTGGGATCGCCGGCGGGGGGTGCTCAACCGTTTTCGGGAAAGCGGGCCATGAATACGCCCCCTGGCCGGATACGCCCCATTTTCGTCGTGTACCCGAAAACGTTTAAGCACCCACCAATTTCAGAGTCGCCTGTCAAGTCATTGACCTTGGACTCCGATTATCGTATATTTGAACCACCTATTGGTGGGGGTGCATGAATCGACTGAGCACGCTGTTGCGGCCAGCTCCGCACGTTGCCCGGCTGCCCGAAGATCGGGTTGGCGAGCTGTACCCGAAATTCCGCTGGCAGATTCTCGAATCCACCTTCATCGGCTACGCCACTTTTTACGTCGTACGCAATAACCTGCCGGTAGTTTCCAAGGAGATGGGGCAGGCCCTGCACTACAGCAAGGGGCAAATCGGCGACCTGCTGATGCTCACGGCGATTGCCTACGGCATCGGCAAATTCCTCATGGGCGCCTGGAGCGACCGCAGCAATCCCCGCTACTTCATGCCCGCCGGATTGCTGTTCACGGCCCTGTGCAATTTTGCCTTCGGCGCCACCAGCAGCTTTCCTACCCACCTGGCGCTCTGGACCCTGAACGGGCTGGTGCAGGGTATGGGGTGGGGGCCGTGCGGCCGCTCGCTGGGGCACTGGTACAGCGTGCGCGAACGCGGCACCGTGTTCGCCTTCTGGAACATCGCCCACAACGTGGGAGGCGGGCTCACCGGACTGATCGCCGCCTACAGCACGGCGTGGATGGGGTGGCGCTCGGCTTTCTACGTGCCCGGCGTGCTGGCCATCCTGTGCGCCTGCTACCTGATGGTGCGGCTGCGCGACACACCGCAATCGGTGGGCCTGCCGCCCGTGGAAGAATATCGCCATGACTATCCGCCCGAGGGCGGACGCGACCGGGAAGAGGAACTCGGCACCCGGGAGTTGCTGGTCACTTACGTTCTCACCAATCGGGCCCTGTGGCTGTTCGCAGTGGCGAATTTCTTCGTCTACATCGCGCGCTACAGCATGCTCGATTGGGGACCCACTTACCTGAAAGAGGTCAAGCGGGCCAGCTTGCAGGAGGGCGGATTCAGTACCGCGATCTTCGAGTTCGCGGGTATCTTCAGCACCATCCTGATGGGGTGGCTTTCCGACAAGACCGGCGGACGCCGCGGCATGGTCAGCCTGCTTTGCATGGTCCCCGTATTCCTGGCGTTCGGCGCGATTCTGTACACGCCGCCTGGAATGCTGTGGCTGGATTTGACGCTCTTCGGCGTGGTGGGCTTCTTCATTTATCCGCCGGTGATGCTGCTGGGCGTCACCGGGCTGGACTTCAGCTCCAAGAAAGCGGTTGGAGCAGCGGCGGGCTTCATCGGGCTCTTCGGTTATCTCGGCCGCACCGTGCAGGGCAAGGGTATCGGCACGATTGCGGAACGGTACGGTTGGGATGCCGCGCTGTACGCGATTCTGGCTTCCACGTTCCTGGGGATCCTGCTGCTCTCCCTGACGTGGAACTTGCGACCTCGCGCCATCGGTCCGGACCGGGGCGCCGCCGCTGAAAACGCACCGGCTCTCAAGGGAGGCGGCGCATGACACTTATCTGTAACGGCAATGTAAACAGCCGTCAACGTTTAACCGGTACGATATCTGTGAGGAAAGGCGATCTTATGACCAAGTTTAAGAGAATCACCCTATTGTTCGGCGGTCTTCTACTGGCGGGTTTGCTCCACGCGCAGTTTGAAAACGCCGAAGTTCTGGGCACCGTGCGCGATCAGTCGGGCGGCGCCCTGCCGAAGGCAACGGTTACCTTGACCAACCAGGAAACCGGCATCAAGGCGCAGGCTTCCACCGACGAAAACGGTAGTTTCGATTTCTTCAACGTCAAGATCGGCCGCTATACGCTGGTGGTAGAGCACACCGGCTTTTCCAAGGCCACCACCACGGACCTGCCGGTCAACGTGGGCGCCCGTCAGCGCGTGGACGTCGTCATGCAACTCGGCGCTCTGACGGAAACCGTCGAGGTGGCGGG
>JADGNT010000096.1 GCA_017883345.1 Candidatus Solibacter sp.
CGAGGTCCGCCCCACAATCGCCCCTATCGCCCCGACGACCCGAAGCCGCCGGCACCGCGCGAGGAATCGGCCAGATCGCCTTCCAGCCACTCCACCGCCTCGTAGCGCGCCACGGTCATCTGCGCGATCCTGTCCCCGGCGTGGACGGTGTACGGCTCGCGCCCCAGATTCAGCAGAATCACCCGCACTTCCCCGCGATACCCCGGGTCGATCGTCCCGGGCGCGTTCGGAATCGTGATCGCGTGCTGGAGCGCCAGACCGCTGCGCGGACGCACCTGCGCTTCATACCCTGGAGGAACCTCGATGGTCAGCCCGGTCGGCACCAGGCGTGGCGCCCCAGGTTCCAGTACGACGTCCTCCACCGCGTGTAGATCCATGCCAGCGTCCTCATTTGGTCCGTGCGCGTACGACGGCAGGATGGCCTGGGGGTGGGTGCGTTGGATTCGGATCTGCATTCCCCGCTATCATAGCGTCTTGACCCCTACCAAACGCGTCATCACGGTAGCGCCCATGCCGCCCGAGAAGAGCGCCTACGCCCTGGCTCGTTACAGCCGGTCCCCCGATTCCATCCGCGAGTCCATGGAATGGGTGCGCTCCCACAATTCGGAGAAATTCCTGGAGAGCTTCTATTTCCAGTACGGCCATGCCTCCATCGCCGACCTGGGGCACACCGTAATGTGCTTCGAGGGCATCAGCGAACTGGCCGCCACGGAGATCGAGGCGGAGCCGCTGTGGGATGGCCAGGCCAAGTCGTCGCGCTACCAGGATTTTTCCCGCTCCGGATTCATCACCCCGCCGGAGTTGACCGGCCAACCCGCCGTGGAATATCAGGCGGCCGGCGAGGCTCTGCTCGCGGCCTATGCCAAGCTGAAGGACCTGGCGTTTGCGACCTTGTGCGAGCGTCTGCCGCGCCCCGAGGACATGAAGCCGGACGCCTATCGGCGCAACCTCGCCGCCCGCGCCTTCGATGTGGCGCGCTACCTGCTCTTCTGGGGCGTTCCCACCAATGTAGGGCAAGTGGCCAGCATCCGCACCGTGGAGAAACAGATCCGGCGGCTGAAGGCTTCCGAATACGAGGAACTGCGCAGCCTCGGCGACGAGATTGCGCAGGCGTGCGCCGCCCTGCCCGATTGCGTTTGGGATGTCCACGCCAAACCCGAACCCCTGGCCCCCACCCTGGCGCGCCACGCCGACGCCGACCAGCACCTCGCGCAATCCCGCGAAGATCTCAAGCTCTGGGCCGCGCAGAACCTGCCGGCGCGCGCCGGCAATGAGGCCGGCCGCGTCGATCTCATCCGCCCCACCAACGTCCCCGCCGATATCGCCGCCACGCTGCTCTACTCCGTCACCGCCCGCCCGTTCCGCGAACTTTACGATCTGGCCTGCGCGTGGAGCCAGCGGCAGCGCGCCGAAGTGATCGACGTGGCGCTCCAATCGCGCACGCGGCGCGACGAGATCCTCGCCGGTTTTCGCGGCGGCCTGTATGCCTACGATATGGTGATGGATATCGGCGCCTTCCGCGACCTGCACCGCCACCGCCGTTGCCAGAAATTCCGTCAGGCCTACAGCGGCAATCTGGGCTTCGACACGCCGAAGCTGGTCACCGAATCCGGCGCGGGGGAAGTTTACCGTGCCGCCATGCAAGCCGCGCTCGCCGTGATGCACCGCCTGCCCGCGGGCGCCGGCGAATACCTGCTGCCCTTCGGCGCGCGCTCGCGCTTCCTGTTCAAGATGGACTTCGCCGAAGCCGAATACATCTCGCGCCTGCGCAGCGGCGTCAAGGGCCACTTCAGCTACCGCGAAATCGCTTGGGAGATGAAGGTCAAAATGGTGCAGCTAGAGCCCGAACTGGGCCGTCTGATCGACGCCACTCCGCCCTGGATCGAAGACCCGCTGCAGCGGTAAGAGGGCCGGCCGATCGGTCACATCCGCGAGATGGCTACGAGAAACGTGACAGAGAGCCGTACATGCTTTACGCTGGAAAGAGGTAGTAGGAGTTTTGGCCCATGACTGTGATTGAACTTCCCGACCACCAAGCGGATGTGCTCAAGGCGAAAGCGGCGGCGCAGGGCTTGACGCTGGAAGGATGGTTGACCCAGCTTGCCGACGAGGAAGCGCCTTCGGCCGCGCCACGCTCCCCGCAGGAAGCGGCGGCCCGCATCCTCCAATTGCAGAAGCGCGTGAAGCCCGATCCAGAAGGCTGGACCGTTCATGATTACATCAATCATGACCGCCCCTAATGGTCGCCCTTGTCATTGACTCATCGCTTGCGGCCGCATGGTGCTTTCCAGATGAGCGCACGGATTACACGAACGCCATTCTCCGGGCGGTGGCCGCCCCGCTCGAAGCCGTAGCACCCCGCCTGTGGACCTATGAAGTGCGCAATAGCGTTCTGATGGGATTGCGGCGTAAGCGCATCACCCACGCCGACGCCCAGGAGTTCTTCGAGTGCATCAAAGGCCTGCCCATCCGGTTGGCCGATCCGGTTTCCTACGACGTCGTTTTCGGCCTGGCTGATCGTCACGGGCTCACCGTCTATGACGCCGCCTACCTTGACCTGGCCCTCCGTGAGGGCTTACCGCTTGCCAGTCTGGACAAGGCTCTCTGCAAAGCAGCCGGCAAAGCATTTGCAATTTCGCAAGATTGCGAATAGACTAGAACCGAGTGCCCAGAGCGAAAGTCGTCCTTTACCAGGAAGAGGACGGATCGTGCCCATTCTTGGCGTGGTTCAGTGGACTGCCCGCAAAGGTCCAGGACAAGTGCTTCCTGCGATTGGAGCGGTTGCGTGAAGCCGGCCACGAATTGCGGCGGCCCGAGGCGGACTTTCTACGCGATGGGATTTACGAGCTCCGGGTCAGCCTTCAAGGCGTTCACCACCGAATCCTGTACTTCTTCGACGGAACAGCGGCGGCAGTGGTCTCGCATGGGCTAATCAAAGAGCGGGTCGTCCCGCCGAAGGAGATTGACCGTGCCGTTGAGCGCAAGAAGCGGTTCGCAGTCAACCCACGGAGACATACCTACGAGGAGGCGTGACATGGCGAAGATGTCGAAACCAACCAGCGACGCAGTGGAAGTCCTTCACCGCCGGTTTTACGAAGGCAAGCCAAGCCGGCTGAAGAACCTTGAAGAGGCGCGAGCGAACGGGGAGATCGCCCGCAAGATCCGCGGGTTGAGGACGGCGGCGGGCCTCACCCAAACTCAACTTGCCAAACTCATCGGCACCACGGCGTCGGTCATCTGCCGCCTTGAGGACGCAGATTACGAAGGCCACTCATTGGGAATGCTACGTAGAATCGGAGCCGCATTGAATCGGCGAGTCGAGATCCGGTTCGTTACCATCCGGCGCTCGGCGTAACACAGCCATCCCGCCCGGCCTCTAGCTGCCGAACAGGCGGCTTTTCGCTGCGCGCCCCGGTCGGGCGTTACAATGCATTTTGACCCCGAGAACAGGAGTGCGCGCGGCCATCGTCGGCTGCGGACTGATTGGACGCAAGCGCGCGGCCTCACTTCCGCCTGGGAGCGTGACGGTTTGCTGCGATATCGAAGCGCCGCGCGCCGTGCAACTGGCCGCCGCTACGCGCGGAGCCGCGCCGTCCACCGATTGGCAGGCGACGGTCCGCCGCGACGATGTCGACGCGGTCTTCATCGCCACCACGCACGATCAACTCGCGGCCGTAGCGGCCGAAGCGGCGGCCGCCGGCAAGCACGTGTTCATCGAAAAGCCGGGGGCCCGCGCTGCCCGCGAGCTCGACGCCGTGGCCGATGCCGCGCGCCGCACCGGCGCGTTGGTGCGAATTGGCTTCAATCACCGCTATCACCGCGCGTTCCGCAAGGCGCGCGAGATCTTCGAGAGCGGCGCGCTCGGCGAGCTGATGTTCATCCGCGGCCGCTATGGCCACGGCGGACGTCCCGGCTACGATCGCGAATGGCGGGCCGACCCCGCTGTCTCCGGCGGCGGCGAACTGATCGACCAGGGCGCGCACTTGATCGATCTCTCGCGCTGGTTCCTGGGCGATTTCCCCAGCGTGCGGGGCCGCGCCCGCACCTATTTCTGGGACATGGCGGTGGAGGACAACGGGTTCCTGCTGCTCGAAACCGCGCGCGGCCAGGTGGCTTTCCTGCACGCCAGTTGGACCGAGTGGAAGAACCTTTTCTGCTTTGAGATCGCGGGGCGCGCGGGCAAACTCGAAATCAGCGGTCTGGGCGGCAGCTACGGCCCCGAACGCCTCACCTGGTACAAAATGTCGCCGGAGATGGGACCGCCCGAAACCCTGGCATGGGAATACCCCATGGCCGACGATTCCTGGCACGCCGAAAACGCCGCCTTCCTGGAAGATATCCGCCTCGGGCGCCAACCCGACCCCGGGATCGGAGACGCGCAAGCCATGCTGCGGATTATCGAAACCGTTACCCGCGAGACGCCCGCATGATTATCACCCGCAGCCCGCTGCGCATTTCCCTGGGAGGGGGCGGCACCGACCTCCCCTCCTACTACCGCGAACACGGAGGCTTCGTCCTCTCCGCCGCCATCGATAAGTACGTCTACATTACGCTGCACGAGACCTTCCAGCCCGAGTTCCTGATCAAGTATTCGGCGACCGAAGTAGTGCAGACGGTGGACGAGATCAAGCACCCCATCATCCGCGAGGCTTTGCGCATGGTGCCGGTCAGCGCGCCGCACCTGGAGATCGTCAGCCTCTCCGATATCCCCGCCGGGACGGGCCTGGGATCATCCGGCAGTTTCACGGTGGCGCTGCTGCGCGCCCTGCACACCCTGAATAAGGAATTCGTTCCGCGCCAGGAGCTGGCCGAACAGGCCTGCCGCATCGAAATCGACATCCTGGGCGAGCCCGTCGGCAAGCAGGACCAGTACATCTCCTCCTTCGGCGGCATCACGTCCTTCGAGTTCCGCCAGGATGGCGGCGTGGACGTGACCCCGCTGCAAGTCTCCACCGAGACCCTGTATAACCTGGAAGACAATCTGCTGCTGTTCTTCACCGGCTTCACGCGGTCCGCCTCGGCCATCCTCGCCGAGCAGGATCGGAAGACCCGCGGCGGCGACCGCGGGATGATCGAGCACCTGCACCAGATCAAGCAGTTCGGCTATGAGAGCAAGGCCGCGCTCGAGCAGGGCGATCTGCGCCGCTTCGCCGCCATCATGCACGAGCACTGGGAGCGCAAGAAGTACCGGTCGAAATCCATGACCAATGCCGTGATCGACGAGTTCTATGAGCTGGCGCGGGCCAACGGAGCTCTCGGCGGCAAACTGATTGGCGCCGGCGGGGGCGGATTCCTCATGCTGTACACCGAGGATAAGACGCGCCTGCGCCACGCGCTGCGCGAAGCCGGGTTGCGCGAAGTGCGCATGCGCTTCGATTTCGAAGGCACCATGCTGGTGACGCGTTCCTGACCCATGCTGCCCATGGCCATCCTCGCCGGCGGACTCGCCACGCGCCTGCGGCCCGCGACCGAGAGGGTTCCCAAGGCGCTGATTGAAGTCGCGGGCGAGCCCTTTCTGGCGCACCAGTTGCGGCTGCTGCGCCGCCATGGCTTCGAGCGCGTGGTACTGTCGGTGGGCTACCTCGGCGAGAAGATCCAGGCGTTCGCGGGCGACGGGCGGGCCTTCGGGCTACACGTGGAGTATGCGTTCGACGGGCCGCAATTGCTGGGTACCGCGGGCGCTCTTCGCCGCGCGCTGCCGATGCTGGGCGACGCGTTCGCCGTGATCTACGGCGATTCCTACCTGCCCTGCGACTACCGCGCCGCGCTGGCGGCGTTTGGCGATTCCGGCAAGCTCGGCCTGATGTCGGTCTACCGCAACGAAGGTCTCTGGGACACCAGCAACGTGGAGTTTACCGGCGGCCGCATTGTGGCTTACGATAAGGCGAACCGTACGCCCGCCATGCACCATATCGATTACGGGCTGGGCGCTTTCCAGCGGGCGGCCTTCGACGATGTGCCGGCCGGCCAGCCAAGCGACCTGGCCGCGGTTTATCGGGGTTTGTTGCGCCGCGGCGAACTTGCCGCCTGGGAGTCGCCCGAGCGATTCTATGAAATCGGCTCGATCCAGGGTATCGACGATCTCGGGGAGTTTCTCAAATCATGACATTTACCGAACAGTTTCTGGCCGAAGCCGGCGAAATCCTCAAACGGATCGATGTGGCGGCGGTGGAACGCTTGGCTGCCACACTGGCCGAATGCCGGGCGGGCGGCGGCCGGCTCTTCATCCTCGGCGTGGGCGGCAGCGCGGCCAACGCGTCGCACGCGGTCAACGACTTCAGGAAGATCTGCGGCCTCGAAGCCTACGCGCCCACCGACAACGTCAGCGAGCTGACCGCGCGCACCAACGATGAAGGCTGGGCGGGCGTCTTCGAAGGCTGGCTGCGCGTCAGCCGTCTGCGCGCGACGGATGCCCTGCTGATCTTCTCGGTGGGCGGCGGCAATCTGGAGAAGCAGGTGAGCCCGCTCCTGGTGGCGGCCATCCAGTACGCCAAGACCGTCGGCGCGAAAGTGACCGGGATTGTGGGGCGCGATGGCGGCTACACGGCGCAGAACGCCGACGCCTGCGTGATCGTGCCCACGGTCAACGCCAAACATGTCACGCCGCACGCCGAAGCGTTTCAAGCCGTGATCTGGCACCTGCTGGTGACGCATCCCGCGCTCAAGCAGGCGGAGACCAAGTGGGAATCGGTTCGATGAAGAACCCGGGGGCAGACCGGGGCGCGGCAGACCCGGGGACAGACCCGTGCCCAGAGGGCACCTACCACGCGGCGCCAAAGGCGCGCCTTGGGACAGGCAGGTCAGTCCCAAGGGCCGTGTTCCTGGATCGCGACGGGGTGCTCAACCGGTCCATCGTGCGCGACGGTGCGCCGTATCCGCCCGCCGGACTGGACGAGCTTGCGATCTACCCCGATGCGGCCGAGGCGTTGGGACGCCTCAAACAGGCGGGCTATCTGCTGATTGTGGTCACCAACCAACCCGACATCGCGCGCGGCACCGCGACACGCGCCACAGTCGATGGGATCAACGCCGCCATCGGTGCGGCGCTGCCCATCGGCGAGTTTCTGGTTTGCGCGCACGACGATGCTGCAAATTGCCCGTGCCGCAAGCCCAAACCGGGGATGGTGTTGGAGGCAGCGGCGCGGCACGCGGTCGATCTGAAGCAAAGCTTCCTGATTGGCGACCGCTGGCGCGATATCGATTGCGGGGCCTCGGCAGGCGTCCGCACCGTGCTGATCGACCGCGGTTATGGCGAACGGGCGCCAGAGCACGCCCCCGACTTCGTGACCGAATCCCTGGGCGCCGCCGCGGATTGGATTCTGGGTCGTCCAAGAATCGCTCCCTGACGGTCGCGGCTCGGATTGGTGCATCTCGGTTCTGATCAGAGCCGCGACCGTCAGGGAGCGCTGCTTGTCACTGCGATTACGGTTTTTCCGGCGTAAACTTTAGCGCGGCGGAGTTGATGCAGTAGCGCAGGCCGGTGGGCGCGGGACCGTCTTCGAAGACGTGGCCCAGGTGGGCGTCGCACTTGCTGCACAGCGCCTCGGTGCGGCGCATGGACAGGCTGTTATCGGATTCGGTGCTCACGTTCTCGGCGGCGGCAGGCGCCCAGAAACTGGGCCAACCGCTGCCGGATTCGAACTTCTCGTCGCCGCGGAACAGGGCGTTGCCGCAGCACACGCAGCGGTACACGCCGGCTTCGTGATTGTCCCAATAGCGGCCGGTGAAGGCGCGTTCGGTGCCCTTTTTGCGCGCCACGGCAAACTCTTCGGGCGTGAGTTCTTTCTGCCATTCGGCATCGGACTTAACGATTCTGTTCACTTGGATGGTCTCCCCTCTGATCCCATTATCGCGGAAGAGCGGCGTTCGATGCTAGCTGATCCACCTTGCCAACCCGAAGGCGGCGGCGGAAGCCAGACCGCCGATGACCACCGTCTGGAGCCCGCCGCGAAACGGCGAGATCCCCGTCATTTTGGCCTTGACGTAGCCGAAAGCAAATAGCGCCAGCAACGTCACCGCAACCGAAGCCAACAGGGCGGTTTGTAGATTGTCCAACAGCATGTAGGAGGAGAGCGGCACCATGCCGCCCAGAATATAAGACACGGCGATGGTGACCGCGCTGTTCCGGGCGCGCAGCGGGTCCGGCGCTTCGAAGCCAAGCTCGAAACGCATCATGAAATCCACCCAGCGGTTCCGATCGGCGCTGATGGCATCCACTACGGGGCCGATATGTTCCTCGGTCATGCCGAAGCCGCGAAATACATCGGCCACCTCGTCGCGCTCTTTTTGCGGGAGTTCGATGGTCTCGCGAAGTTCGCGGGCGCGCTCGCTTTCGTAGTGGTCGCGGTCCGTGCGCGCGGCCAGATACCCGCCGAGGCCCATGGCGATGGACCCGGCGGCGATTTCGGCGAGTCCGGCGATGACCACCAGCTTGCTGGTGGCGGCCACCGTCCCGGTGAGCCCGGCAGCCAGCGCGAAGGGAACCGTGAGGCCATCGGCCATTCCGATGACGATATCGCGGACGGTGTCCGAGGCTTCGAAGTGCGATTCGACGTGCATGTGCATGAAGTCCATATGATCGCATGGGGATTTAGTTCACGGCTCGCTGCCTACTGCGTTACACTGTTTGCGTACCGCACGCCGAAAAGGGCGGGGCCAACGGAATGCAGGTGATTGAAGCCAAGCGCAACCAGGGCGCCTCCAGCGAGGTAGTCCGCGACATCAACCGGCGGATTGTCCTCAACCTGATTCGCACACGGCAGCCGATCTCGCGCGCCGACCTGGCGCGGGCGTCCGGCTTGCAGCGCAGTACCATCTCCCTGATCGTCGAACAATTGATCGCGGAGAATTGGGTTTTGGAGGGGCCCACGGGCCGGTTGCCGCGCGGCAGGAGGCCCACGTTCCTTCGCTTGAACGACGATCGCGTGATTATCGGCGTGGACATACGTCCCACCCAAACCACGGTGGCCCTGGCCGACGCCAACGGCAAGTTCACGTCGCAAGAAGTGATGGGTACTCCGGCCGATCCGAAGTTGGCATTGAGCCGGCTGATCGAATCCATCCAGCGGATCAAGAGTTACTGCCGCGGCAAGATGATTGAGGGGGTAGGCATCAGTCTGCCCGGCCGCTTCGACCATACCGTGAACCGCCTGGTGTTCGCTCCCAATCTGAAATGGCCGGATATCGACATTCGGAATCCAATCGTGGAGCAGACGGGCCTCGACGTGGAACTGGAGAATGCGGCCAATGCCTGCGTCCTGGCCGAGGTCTGGTTCGACCGCGTTCACGCCTGCCGCAACCTGGTGGTGATCACCGTCTCGGAAGGCATTGGTACCGGAATTCTGGCCAACGGGGCGCTGGTACGCGGTCTCAATGGGATGGCCGGGGAGTTCGGTCACGTTCCGGTGGATCCCACGGGCCCCCTGTGCGGGTGCGGCAGCCGCGGCTGTTGGGAGGTATTCGCTTCCAACCGTGCGGCGCTGCGGTATTACCTGGAATCCGGCTCGCCGGATAGCGGCCTGAGCTTTCCCGACCTGTTGAGCCGTGCCGATCAGGGCGACGCCAAGGCCGCGAAGGCGTTGGAGACTATGGCTCAATACCTCGGGCGGGGGATGCGCATGATCGTCGCCGGACTGGCGCCGGAACGCATCGTGGTGGTGGGCGATCTTACGCGCTCCTGGCATCGCTTCGGCAGCATCATGGAATCCGAAATCCAGGCGCAGGTGCTGGCCGGGGGGCGCCCGCCGGTGCTGGTTCCGGCATTCGAAGACGGCATGGCGCGGCTGCGCGGCACCGTGGCGCTGGTGCTGCAAAAACACTTCAGCGCCTGATTCCACCGCCACCGATCTGCGCTGCCCTTTGCGAAGAGTCTTACTTGAAGGGGATTTCGACCTCCGCATAGCTGCCCGGAGTGGCCGCATTGACAGCTTCAACGACGCGCTGAACGTGAGGCCGAAGCTGCGGCCATTGCTGCTGGCCGAGTACCACTATCGCGATTTTACGGCCCGCAAGATTCTGCTGATAACGCATGTTCTTGTCGGTGGTCAACAGTATGTCGAACCCGGCATCTTCCGCCGCGGTCAACAAATCGCCATTCCTGAGCTTGTCCCACCCTTGTTGTTGCGGACGGTGTGGCCTTCGAGGTACGGACGGATCGGCACTGGCGTCGCCTGATCGAAAATAATAAGCATCTACGGCACGTAAGCGGGAGCTTTATCGAGACTGCGGACGGCGAACTCGATGACCGCCTTGACCTGCTCGCGGTCCAGCCCGTCGAACCATTCCATGAGGTCGTCAATATTGGCCCCGGCTTCCAGATTTTCGAAGATGGCGGATACCGGCATCCGCGTACCCTTCAAAACCCACGCGCCGCTGACTTTGCCGGGGATGCTCTCCACGGCGGGGCATTGTGACCAATCGAGACTCGGCATGATCTGCGCTCCTTCTCTGAGAATA
>JADGNT010000097.1 GCA_017883345.1 Candidatus Solibacter sp.
CCGGTCGCCGAAAAGGACCTCGACGCAATGGCAGCCACCGCGCAGCATTTCCAGATCACCCTCAGCTTCCGCTACCGCGGGGAGCCCGGCGAGACCGTACGCGCCATCGCCAAGGCTATGGCGGGGAGGCTCAACTACCGGGTTCGCAACGCCGCCGAAGCGGAATTCGTGGCGGAGCACCTGCTGTGATGCGCCTCGGCAACCGAGCGATGGGAAACCCAGGGACAGACCCGACGTTGCCTGGGTTTGAAAGGCACAAAACTCGGGGAATGTCGGGTCTGTCCCTGGGTTTTTATCGGCATGGGGCGCTTTCGCCTGCCGTCCGCGCGTTTCTCGCTCTTACCCTGGTCCTGTTGGCCATGGCGCAGCCGGTCTCCCTCATCAACTCTGTACGCGGGTTGATCGCCCAGCACGATCTGGCGGGCGCGGAACGCGTGGCGCGCGCCTGGCAGGCCCGCAACCCCGCATCCCCGGAACTGGCGGCCGCCCTCTCCTGGCTCGCCCGCGCCGCCTTGGAAGCCAAGAACCTCGATCAGGCCGACGCTTTCGCCACCGAGGCTGGGAAAATGGCCTCCCGCTTCCTCATCGGCCAGAAGCTTGACGACGATCCCTGGCTGCCCACGGCCGCCGGCACCGCCATCGAGGTCCACGCCCAGGTGCTGACCGCGCGCGGCGAGCGGCCCGAAGCCATCGACTACCTGCAGGGCCAGCTCAAACAGTTCGCCGGCACTTCGCTCCCCGAGCGCATTCGCAAGAACATCAACCTGCTCGGCCTGGAGGGCAAACCCGCGCCGCCGCTCGATCTGGGCGCCGCCCAGTGGCTCGGCGCCAAGCCGCCCTCGCTCGCTTCCCTGCGCGGACGCCCCATCCTGCTCTTCTTTTGGGCGCACTGGTGCGGCGATTGCAAAGCCGAGGTCGCCATCCTGGCCAATATCCAGCGCACGTTCGCACCGCGAGGACTGGTCCTGATCGGGCCGACACGCCTTTACGGGTATGTGGCCGGCGGCGAAGGCGCGCCTGCCGACAAGGAGAAGCGCTACATTGAGGAAGTCCGCCGCCGCTACTATGCCGCACTACCCGAGATGCCGGTACCGCTGAGCGCGGCGAATTTCATCTCCTACGGCGCTAGTACTACGCCCACGCTGGTGTTGATCGATCGTGCGGGCGTGGTCCGCTACTATCATCCCGGCGCCGCTCCGGAAGCCGAACTGAGCGCCAGAATCCGCGCGCTTCGCTAGTCCGTCAGGCCATCTGTCGCTCGCGCTCGTCCGTACGAGTTTCCCGGAAGCGGTCGTACTTCTCCAGGGATTCGATGAGGGTGTCGACGGTCGAGCGTCGCGCATACAAGTACTCCAACTTCTTACGGTTGGCAGGTACAGAGGTGGAGGCCGGGATCTCTTTCTTCGCGAACATAGTACAGATGTAACAGAACGTCTAATAAATCACAATAGGCAGGACAGGAAAAAGCTGAATCCTTTTTGTGGGGTAGGTACTGTCCTCAAATGTGGGTATATCATCGTTAACTAGCTAAGAAATCAGCAATTCTGCCAGAATCGTTGGGTAACACCACAGGTGGATTCCCGTAGGTGGGCGTGATCCGTTCTCCGGTTGGACCCAATAGTACTCCTGTATGGTACTGGTGAATGTAACCAGGGTCCTTTAGGACATTTCCGGTAAGCACTGCTACCACATCCGAGTCGTGACGCATCACCCCTGCCGAAGTCAGCTTACGGATGCCAGCCAGCGTGGCCGCCGAGGCCGGCTCGCAGCCGATTCCGCACCGGCCGATCACCGCCTTCGCATCGGCAATCTCCTGCTCCGTCACCTTCTCCACCACGCCATCGCTGGCATCCAGTTCGCGCAGCGCCTTCGGCCAGGACACCGGATCGCCGATCTTGATGGCGGTGGCCAGGGTTTCCGGGTGCTCAATGGCGTTCAGCCGCGAACGGTCCGCCGCATGCATCAGGTCGTAGAACGGCGCCGCACCCGCCGCCTGCACCACGGCGAGCCGCGGCAGGCGGTCGATCAAGCCAAGCTCCTTGAGTTCGCGCAGCCCCTTGCCGAACGCCGAGATGTTGCCCAGATTGCCGCCCGGCAGTACCACCCAATCGGGCGCCTTCCAATCGCGCTGGTCCAGCATCTCCGCCATGATGGTCTTCTGGCCCTCGATGCGGAAGGGGTTGATCGAGTTCAGCAGGTAGATCCCCAGCCGGTCCGCCAGTTGCCGCACCAGCGCCAGAATCTGGTCGAAATTGGCCTCCACCTGAATCGTCTTGGCGCCGTATTCCAACGCCTGCGCCAGTTTGCCGAACGCGATGTTGCCGTACGGGATGAAAATCACCGGCTGTAGCCCCGCCGCGCTGGCGTACGCCGCCATGGAAGCCGAGGTGTTCCCGGTGGAAACGCAGGCCACTCGCGTTGCCCCCAGTTGCACCGCTTGCGAGGCGCCGCAGGTCATCCCATTGTCCTTGAAAGACCCGGTGGGGTTGAAGCCCTGGTGCTTGAACACCAACGCGTCCAGACCGCCGTACTCCGCGGCCCGGCGGCCCGGCAGCAGCGGCGTGCAGCCTTCCCGCAACGTGACCACGCGCGAGAGGTCGTCCAAAAACGGTATGAACTCGCGGTAGCGCCAAACGCCGCTCTGATCCAGCGGGGCGTTGGAGGTGCGGCGCGCGCGCCACAAGGCTTTCAACTCATCGGCGGACTGCGCCGGCTTGCCGTACACCGCTTCCAACAGACCGCCGCATTGCGGGCAATTGTAAAGGATCTCGGTAATGGCAAACCGCGCGCGGCACCGCTCTTCGATACAGGCTAGTTCCGCAGGCATGAAGCTCTATTATAAAGGGCATGATCGCAGTTCACCTGGAGAATGGCGTAGTCACCACCCGCACGCTGCCGGTTCCGCCGCGTCCCGAGGGGTTCGCTCTCCTGCGCCTGCTGGCCGGCGGCATCTGCCATACCGATCTCGAACTGCAACGCGGCTATTACGGGTTCGCCGGCACTCCCGGTCACGAATTCGTCGCCGAGGTGGTGGAAGCCGGCACGCGCGCGCTCCTCGGCAAGCGTGTGGTGGGCGAGATCAACCTCGCCTGCACGCATTGCGAATGGTGCCGCAAGGGCCTCGGACGCCACTGCCCCAACCGCACCGTGCTGGGAATCGTCGGCCACCCCGGCGCCTTCGCGGAGTTCTTCACCCTCCCGGAGCGCAATCTACACGTCCTCCCCGACGAGGTCCCCACCAGCCGCGCCGTGTTCCTAGAGCCGCTGGCCGCCGCCTGCGAGATCCTGGACCAGGTGGCCATCCCCCCCGGCGCGACGCTCGCCGTGCTGGGCGATGGCAAGCTGGGCCTCTTGATCGCCCTGGTCCTGAACGCGCACGGCTACCGGGTGCACCAATTCGGCCACCACGCCGCCAAACTCGCCATCACGGCCCGAGTGGGCGTCGTCACGGAGATGGCCACCGAGATGGCCCGAGGCGCGCTCCCCATCGCCGCCTACGATTGGGTGGTCGATGCCACCGGCAGCCCCGAGGGATTGCGCTCCGCCGCCGCCATGACCCGTCCTCGCGGTACCGTGATCCTGAAATCGACCGTGCATGGCGCCGTCGTCATGGACACCGCCCCCATCATCGTCAACGAGCTCACCCTGGTAGGCTCCCGTTGCGGGCGTTTTGCAGCCGCGCTGCCCCTGCTCGGCCACCCGCTCGTCCGCGTCGAGGAACTGATCGCCGCCCGCTTCCCCCTGTCCGAAGCCCCGCAGGCCTTCGCCCGCGCCGCCCAGCGAGGCGTCCTAAAAGTATTGTTGGAGTAGCACCCATCTCGATGACCCTTTTGGCCGGATTCAGGGTGAGCCCCGCGCCCTCGAACCATGTTCGAATCCGCGTAGGTCACCTCATCCGTCGCTCCGCACTCTCGAAGTGGGCACTCACTCGTACGCCCCACCGCGACACCTCTGCGGAGCGCAACATGCGTTGTTGCTTTGATCTGCGTTTGGGCTATCAGGCGGATATGCGGACAGTCACGGATTTCGGTCCGCGTCTCCGCAGCCGCGACACTGCATACAGCAGTCCGCCCACGCAGCATAGCGCAATAGACGATGGCTCAGGCGCGGCGTTATTGAGTGTTACCGACCAGTTATCGATTCCGGAAACGTAGCTGCGCGGGCCGCCGGTGGTGTCGCTGTTCGCTACGAGATAGCCGAATTCCATCGTGCCGCTGAAGGCGGGCAAGGCCGCGCCCAACGAGAGGTCGCTGTTGACTAACAGAAAGCTGGACGCCGACAGATTCGTCATTCCGAAAACCCCGTTCGCGCTCCAAGTGAGGTCGTTCGGGGTCACTACGTCAAGGGGGCTACTAGTATACACGTTGCCATTCTGTACGATCGCAATCGAGTATCCGACGTTCAGAGAGCCCGAGTCCTGGAGATTGTAGCTGTAACTTAGGCTGGCAAACGAGCCGGTGAACGTATACGCGGCGTTGATGTTCAGGAATCGCATGCCGGCAGCGCCGGTGGAGTCGAAGGAGTGAGTGTCCTTCTCCCAGGCCTTGTTAAGGCCATCCCCGCGGTTGGCGGAATCGTTGGCGGCCCCTCCGCTGCTGCGGTTGGTGAAGGCGAAGCTGGACGTAGTGACGCCGGAGCTGGCGACCTGCGAACCGCACCAAACGCCAGGTGCGCAAGTACTACTATTGGTAAACGGCCCGCCGTCGAAAAAAGTTATGGTTCCAGCGCTGGCCGTTGTGGCGAACGCGAGAATCATGCAAGCGAGTGAGGCTATCGGTGTGCGCATATTTGGTCTCCTTTAGATAGGCTGTTGCAACGAAATCGTCATAGACCCCACTGCTGGTATGACCGTTGCCACGAAGCGCCGGTAGAGCAGGGTGTCGTACTCCTACATGCGCCAGCGCGGGAAAAAGCGGGTCATCATTTCGCTGGAGTGACCCCCCTTTCCCCATTCCTGCCGCATGATAAGTAAGAACGTGCGCGACATTACTCAACTTCTGCACAACGCCCGCCACGGCGATCCCGTCGCCGAAGAACGGCTGATGGAGAGCATTTACAGCGAGTTGCACCGCCTCGCCAGCCGATTCCTATCCGCTGAGCGCCCCGACCACACGCTCCAAGCTACGGCGCTGGTGAACGAAGCCTACCTGAAGCTGTTCGGCAAAAAGGTCACGCCCTGGGAGAATCGCGCCCATTTCTATGTATCGGCCGCGCGCACCATGCGCCGCATCCTGGTGGATTATGCGCGCGCCGGCGCCGCGGTCAAGCGGCCCAGCCGCCAGGATCGTGTCGAGATGTCGAATGTCCTGGCCCTTGTGCGGGAGCGCTCGGCAGAGTTCATCGCGCTCGACCAGGCACTCGAACGCCTCGCCTCATGGGACGAACGGCAGGCCAAGATCGTCGAATTGCGCTTCTATTGCGGACTCACCGTGGAGGAAACCGCGGCCGCCCTCGGCATCTCCGAAAAAACCGTGAAGCGCGATTGGAGTTCGGCGCGCGCCTGGCTGCAAGCCCAGGTGAATAGTGTGATATCCTAGCAGACCATTGTGCCCAGCAGTTTACCGGTACTGATTGCGGGCGTTTTCCTCGGTGCGGCAGCGTATGCCTGCAACGGTCCGGCTCACGTGATCGGCGCGGGTGGGAAAGGTGACTTCAGCGGTCCGCCGACACCGGCGACCCCCAGCCGGAGACTGTTGGCCACGTACGTGGCTAAGACTTACCCGAAGGGTCGCTTCCGGCGCTTCGACGAAGACGGCGAGGACCTCCTGTTCCTCACTTCGCTGTTACTGCCCGCCCGCAAGATCTGTAGCGCGGAGTTCGAAATCCGCGTTCGTCGCCGGTCGAATGGAGGACTCTCCTACGAATTCAACGATTTCCTGTTGATCGGATTCGCGCCATTCGGCGTGTCGGGCGACCGGAGATCCCTGTTTCGGGCGGGCATATGGATGGGCGATCCCCCCGGCCTGCTCGCCAAGACTGCGCGGATTCCACTGCCGGCCGTGGAACTGAACCGCTTCGTCCTGCTCACCGAGAGTCCCCATTTTCTGGACATCATGCTTCACGACGACACCACGGTGGATTACGTAAAACTGATCCTGAGGTTTGAATGACGGCCGAGCGCTGGACGCAGATCCGGCAGTTGTTCGATACGGCTATGGAGCAGCCGGCCGGGAATCGCGAGTTGTATGTCCGCGAACTTTCGAACCAGGATTCCGAGTTGCGCGAGGAGGCGCTGGCCATGCTGCGCAACTCGGGAGACGGAGGCGCACTGCTGGACCTCAGTCTGCTTGGCCGGCAATGGATACGGCCCGCGACTGTCGCCCGGACGCTGCACCCCGGCCAGATTCTCGCCGGACGATACCGCATTGTGCGGCCTATCGGGGCGGGCGGCATGGGCGAGGTCTATGAGGCCGAGGATCTGGATCTCGGCGCACGGGTAGCCGTGAAGACGATGCGGTTGGACGACGAGGACTCGCTTAGCCGGTTCAAACACGAGATTCACCTAGCCCGCACCGTAACCCATCCAAATGTGTGCCGCATCTTCGATTTACACCGCCATCATAATGTCGAAATGGGGACGGTGGTGACCTTCCTCACCATGGAACTGGTGGACGGCGAGACGCTGTCGGTGTATCTCGCGCGGCGGGGCGCTCTAACGGCGGCCGAGGCGCTGCCGATTGCCGAGCAGATCGCCCTTGCCCTGTCGGCGGCCCACCAGAAGCACGTCGTCCATCGCGATCTGAAACCTGGTAACGTCATCCTGACTGAGGGCGGGAACAAAGCCGTCGTAACCGACTTCGGACTGGCTTACACGCTGACCCAGGCCACCGAATCCACGGTGACGGTTGTCGGCACGCCCGCCTACATGGCGCCCGAGCAGTTCGAAGGGAAACCCATCACGGCGGCGGCCGATATCTACGCGTTCGGCGTACTGCTCTATGAAATGGTGGTGGGGCGTCGTCCCTTCGCCGGCGATACCCCGATCGCGCTGGCGCTCGAGAAGTTCCGCACGGAGCCGCCGCGGGCCGGCGACGCTGTCCCAAGCTTGCCGCCCGTATGGTCCGCCGTGATCCGTAAATGCCTCGATCCGCGGCCCGAGCGGCGCTTTGGCGATGTGCTCGACGCGCTCCACCGGCTACAGGAGAGTGTCGGCCGGCGGCCGCTCATCAGGCTGAGCCACCAGCGGAAGAGGGCGCTTGCGGCAGTGCTTCTGGTTACCGCGGTGTTTGGCGTGGCAGCATGGCGCTACACGCAATCCGTCTACTCCGCTTCGGGAGAGGCGTTACGGTTGTACCGGCTGGGGACCCACGCCTATCAACTCGGATTGCCGTGGAAGGCGACCCAACTGTACGAGAACGCGCTGGAACAAGACACGCTTTTCACCGGGGCACGCGCGTACCTGGCGGAAGCGTGGATGGATCTGGACCAGCCGCGGCGCGCCAGGGCCGAATTGGAACGTGCGAGTCGCTTACGTCCGCGCTGGCAGCGAGTGGCGCCTTACGAATCGCTGCTCGCGCAAGCCGCGCAGGCGCGACTGCGCGGGGATAGTCGAGACGCGGTCAGGCTGCACCAACGCGCGACCGGCTTTGCGCCCGCCAGCGAAATACCGGATGCGCTCTTTGCCGAGGCGGCGGCGACATACCGGGCCGGTGACGTTGCCGGCGCATTGGAGCGATACAAATCCGCCGAACAGAACCCGCGTTGCCGCTGTACCGCGATGCTGGCTCACGCTGTCGTATCTCTTCCGCTAAGCCCTCCCTCGGCGCGAGTCCGCCTCCGGGCTGCCGCGAGCTGCTTCGAGGCCGCGGGCGATTTGGACGGCGTTGCCCAGAGCTGGTACGAATCTGGGCTGGCGTATAAGGAACCAGGCGGAGCTGCGAAGAACCTATTTGAACACGCCATGTCGATCGCACAAAGCAGCGGCAATATTGAACAGCAGATCGCGATAGCCGCAGCGTTGGCGTCATACATGCAGGGCGCCGGCGACGAGGAGGCGGCGTACGCCTCGTTCAGCCATGCAATGCAGATTGCGGACCGGCATGATCTAAAGTTCCTGTCGGCCCGGCTGCTCAGTGATCGAGCCCAGTACTTTTTCGACAAGGAAGAATTCCTGCAATCCGAAGGTTTCAACGAACCGGCTGGAATGGTAAGCGAATCGGCAGGCATGCCATGGACCTACACGCGTTGCGTGATTCGCGGTGCCAAGCTCTTCCTCCGCATGGAGCTTCCGGATAAGGCACTGACCGTGCTGGACAGTGCCCGGGAGCAACTCCAGCAGTTCCCGAATGACAAGCTGGCGGCCGAACTCGCGCGGCTGGCCGAGGTGGCCCGGCATTCGCGCTCCCGCCCGGAAAAGTAATGTCGTAGGGTTGTCGCGGATCTGCCCCCGCGGGCGCCTTCGACGTCTTCCCCGACGAGGTCCCCACCAGCCGCGCCGTATTCCTGGAGCCACTGGCCGCCGCCCCAAGGCGCACCCATCGCCGTGCTGGGCGATGGCAAACTGGACCTGCCGGTCGCCATGGTCCTGAACGCGCACGGCTACCGTGTGCACCAATTGGGCCGCCACGCCGCCAAGCTCGCGATCGCCGCGCGCGCGGGCGTTGTCACTCAGATGGCCACTGAGATGGCCACGGAGATCGCCAACGGCGCGCTCCCCATCGCCGCGTACGATTGGGTGGTGGACGCCACCGGCAGCCCCGAAGGTCTGCGCTCCGCCGCCATGACGCGTCCCCGCGGCACCGTGATCCTGAAATCGACCGTGCACGGCACAGTCGCCGTGAGTTGTGAAGGTGATCGGCCCCGGCGGATCGATCGCGATCGCCACGCCCCAGGTGCCCGGGTCTGCACCCCAACGACCCGGAGCGCCGGCGGCGGAATCTTCGTCGTGAACGGCGACGGGAAACTGCTGCCCGCCGTGGTGCCCGCCCTTTAGATCCCTTGACGCGCGACGGAGTGCCGCTGACCATTCTCAGCTTGGCTGCCGGCGTCTGGATGTTAAACTAACGGCTTGTCCCCACAGTTCTCGCGTACCGGAGAGTGGTTCCTGCACTCCGGAATTCAACAATCTGACGGCGGCGTGGCCCGCTACTATCTGGTGGATGCGCGCCGCAATCTCGCCGCCTCCACCGAGATCACCGGCTACGCCGTCAGCGCGTTCGTCTACCTGCACGCCGTCACCAGGGACGCCCGCTACCTCGACCGCGCGCTCTCTGGCGCCCGCTTCCTCACCCGCGCCTGGGATCCCGCATCGCAGACCATGCCGTTCGAAATCGCTCCCGCCGCCTTCACCTACTTCTTCGATTGCGGCATCATCGTGCGCGGCCTGCTCGCCGTTTGGCGCGCCACCGGCGAGCAGGAGTTCCTGGACGCCGCCGTGGCCATCGGCGAATCCATGGCGCGCGATTTCGCTAGTCCAGCCGGCGATTTCCACCCCATCCTCGCCCTCCCATCCAGAACGCCCCTGCCTCGCGATCCCCTCCGCTGGTCGCGCACCGCTACCTGCTACCAATTGAAATCCGCCATGGCCTGGTGGGATCTCTTCGAGGCCACGGGCGACACCCGCTTCATCGAACCCTACGAGCGCGTCCTCGCTTCCTCCCTGCGCACCTACGCCGATTTCCTCCCCGGCCATGCCGAGCGCCCTAAGGTCATGGACCGCCTGCACGCCTTTTGCTATTTCCTCGAAGGCCTGCTGCCGCGCGCCACTGAAGCGCGCTGCGCCGCCGCCGTGCGCGACGGCATCGGCCGCGCCGCCTGGCACCTCCGCGACATCGCCTCCGAATTCGAACGCTCCGACGTTTACGCCCAGTTGCTGCGCATCCGCCTTTACGCCGATTGGCTCGGCGTCGTGCCCCTCGACCGCCCCGCCGCCGAATTCGAGGCCGCCCAACTGGCCGCCTTCCAGGTGGCCGATTCCGATCCGCGCAGCACGCGGATGAATGGGGGATACTGGTTCGGGCGCAAGCGCGCCGAGCCCCTGCCGTTCATCAATCCGGTCTCGGCCGCCTTCGCCACACAGGCCTTGGAATTGTGGGAGACCAGCCGTGCGGGCGGCGCCCAGGCGCACCGCCACCTGCTGATTTGACCTTGAACCCGAAGATCAAGCTCGCCTTCGCCAGTGGCACCGACGGCCTCAACCGGCGCCTCATCGAGCACCTGCGCGCCATCTATCCCGAATTACCTCTGTGGGTGGTGTCCGATTTTCCGCCCGAAGACGCCGCCCTCAAGTGGATCCGCTACCGCGTCAACCGCCCCTTCGCCGAGAACCTGCGCCGCTGCCGCGAAGAGCTGCGCGGCCACACCATCCGCCTGGCCGGCGTCATGCTGGTCCCCAACGTCCCCTTCCGCCGCATGCGCCTCCTGGCCCTGGTCCTCTCCCCGCGCGCGTTCCTCGCCTTCAACGAAAACCTCAACCACTTCATGCTGCGTCCGGGGTCGATTCCCGCCATCG
>JADGNT010000793.1 GCA_017883345.1 Candidatus Solibacter sp.
GAAGACGCCGGCATCGGCTTTGACGCGCGCCAACTGGCGGATGCAGGCATCCAGCGGATCGCTATGGCCGCTGATCAGGTCGCCCGTGACCACGGCAAGGTGGGGGTGGAGGTGGAGCGCGGCATCGATCGCGCGGGCGAATTCGGCTTCACTGAGGAAGGCGCTGAGGTGAATGTCGCTGAGTTGCAGGATGCGCAGGCCATCCAGGTCCGGCGGCAGGCCGGCCAGCGGGATATCCACCTCGCGGACGCGGAAATCGGTGCGCTGGATGAAAGCGCCGTAGCCGACCGCGGCAAAGGGCGCGGCCATGAGCGCGCCGCCGGCGGCATTGAGCACGCGGCGGCGGCCAGGGTTGACGTCGGCGTGCAGGAGTTTGCGCACCCAGGCAAGCACCTGGTGAATCGCGAGCACGACGGTCACGGTCAGGAAGTAGGTTAGCGAACCGGCGCCCAGAAGGCTGGCGATGGGGGTGGGGATACGGACGCGCGCGAGCACCACGGAGAACGTGAAGGCGTAACTGACGGCCACGGTGGCGGCGAAGACGAAGAGGGCGGGTCGAATCCAGCGATGGGAGGTGGCCGCGAGCAGGAGGCGGGTAATCCGCCACTGCACGAGAGCAAAGATCACGATCAGGGTAAGATCCAGGGGAAAGTTGGCCACGTATGGTTTCTATTTTCTCACGGCGGCGCTTCGAGATCCGGGGACAGACAGGACTGCCAGCGAATTTCCGGCAAAGTCAGCCAGAAATCCATGGCAGTCTTGTCAGTCCCTGGGTTGGCTCTCAGGTTAACCAGGCATTCAGGACTACGGCCAGGGCGGCGCAAGCGGCGGTTTCCGCACGAAGCACCAGGGGGCCAAGCGAAACCGGCTGCCAGGCGGCGGCACGAGCGAGCTGGCGCTCGGCATCGGTCCAGCCGCCTTCGGGGCCGATCAGCAGGGCGGCGGAGTCGGCGCGCTCGGCGGGAATCTCGCGGAGGAGGGGCGGGGCGAGGGATTCATCGAAGAAGTAGCGGTGGGCGGCGGTTTCCGCGAGGCAGGACTCCAAGCGCACCGCGGGGAGGATTTCGGGAATGCGCACGCGGCGCGATTGCTGGCTGCTTTCGCGGGCGATGCGCGCCCAGCGTTCGCGGCGTTTGCGGGAGGCTTCGAAGAGGCCCTTTTCGGTGCGCGTGGCCTCCACGGGAAGGATGCGGTCGACGCCCAGTTCGGTGGCCTTTTCGACGATCCATTCGAAGCGGTCGAACTTGATGAGGCTGGCGCAAAGGGTGATGGAGACCGGGGACAAGACGGCGGGAAGGGCTTCGATGACCTGAAACACCACGCGTTCGCCGCGGGCCTCGGTGATTTGGGCGACGTAAGCCTGCTGGTTATCGGAGATTTCGAAGCGCTGTCCAGGAGCGGCGCGCAGGACGCGGGTGAGGTGGCGAGCCTCGTCGCCACGCAGTTCCGCGGCGCCGCCGCGAATCGAGTCCACAAAGAATCTACGCCTTGCCAAACTTCATAGTGGCATAAGTTGCTCAGGAACAGGTGGGACAGACCATCGCCTTTCGTGGTCTGTCGTGCCTCGCTGAAGCAGGGTGCGCGACAGACGACATAAATCGATCGTCTGTCCCACCTTGGTTCTGTGATCGCCCCCTATTGAATTTCCTCCGGCCTGCCGATAAGGCTTTAGAGGAGACCACCCGCGATTGCGCCGTCCGAAACGTTACATTGCTGCCGCTATCGCCGCCGCCCTGGCGCTGGCGGTTTGCCTGTTCGCGCTCACCCGACGCCCGCCGTCTGTCACACTGCGCGCCGGCTTCGCGGAGTTCCTCCCTTACGTCGGCATGGATGAGAACGGGAATCCCGCCGGGCTGGCGGTGCAGGTAGTGCGGCAGGCGGCGCAACGTGCCGGTATCCGGTTGCAGTGGGTGGAGGTGGAGGACGGGGAGAAAGCCCTCCGCGAAGGATTGATCGATCTCTTCCCCATCCTGACCGTTTCCGCCGAACGCAAACAGAGCCTCTACGTCAGCGTCCCGTGGTGGGAGTCCTCGCAGTCGCTGCTCTCGCTGCGCGAGCGTCCGCTGAAGAACCCCGCCGCGGCCGTGGGGCGCCGCATCGCGATCCGCGACCGCGCCTTCGGGGCTGCCGTGGCGGCCAGTCAATTGCCCGGCGCCCTCACCATCCCAACGCGCGGTCCCCTGAAGATGATCGGCGATCTCTGCAGCGGCCAGGTGGACGGCGTGCTGCTGGATGGCCGTCTGATCTACAGCGCACTGCTCGATCAGCCGGCGGCTTGCGCCAATCACCCGCTGCTGGTGGTTCCGCTGCCCGAAACCTCGATGCCCATGGCCACGTTTGCGCGTCCCGAGGTGAAGGCCGCCGCCGACCGAGTGTTCACCGGTATCGAACAGATCGCCCTCGATGGCACGCTCACCACACTCGCCAACCAGTGGTTCGCGCTCCCGCAACAGCGCTATGTGCGGGATCGCCTGGCCGAACGCCAGCAGCGCCAGCTCAATCAGCTTTACGCGGCCGGCACCCTGCTGTTCATTCTGCTCAGCCTGTGGTACGGTCGCCGCGGTTTCCTCATGCGGCGCGCCGCCAAGGAGGCCTGGGCGCGCGCCCGCCAAGCCGAACTCCGGTTCGAGGCCTTCATGGCACACACGCCGGCGGTAGCCTTCATCAAAGACGAATCCGGCCGCATCCTTTATGCGAACAACACGCTGCTGAAGTTCTGCGGACGCCAGATGCCGGAAGTCCTCGGCAAGACCGATCAAGACCTCTGGGGGCACTCCTCCGCGGACACCATGCGCACCCGTGACCGGGAAGTGCTGCGCACCGGACGCCCCGTGCAATATGTCCTGCCCGTCACCGGTTCCGATGGCATGCGGCATCACTTCCTGGTGCTGAAGTTTCCCTTGGCCGGCGAGGCCGGGCAGCCGCTGATCGGCGTCACCGCC
>JADGNT010000794.1 GCA_017883345.1 Candidatus Solibacter sp.
TCGCTTCGCTGGTGCTGGTGGGCGCGCTGATCGCGGCCGGAATGCGCCACTTCTATGCGCTGATCTCGTTCGGCTTCTGCCTGTTCGTGGCGCTGACGATTATCATCGAGTTCTACAAGGGCGCGAAATCCATCGGCGCCAAGAACCAGATGAACCTGTTGCGCGCCACCATCGAACTGACGCACCGCAATACGCGGCGCTACGGCGGGTACCTGGTGCACATGGGGATCGTGCTGGCGTTCATCGGTTTCACCGGCCACGCCTTCAACCAGAACGAGGTCAAGGAACTCAACGTCGGCGACAGCATGAAGGTGGGCGCGTACCAACTGCGCATGGTGAATCTGGCGCAGGGCGACGAGACCAATTACTCCTGGCACCGCGCCACCATGACGGTCACCAAGAACGGCGAGCTGCTGGGCACGCTGGAGCCGGAGAAGCGCTTTTATAAGGCGAGCAAGCAAGGCACTAGCGAAGTCGGCATACGGGTGCGGCCCAATGAAGACCTTTACCTGAATTTCGGCGGGATGAGCGACGACAATCAGCGCGCGGTCATTCAGGCGTACGTGTTCCCGCTGGTTTCGTGGATCTGGATCGGCACGCTCGTAGTGATCTTCGGCACGCTGGTCTGCCTGGTGCCGAGCAAAATCAAGCTGCAATACGCCCGCACGGAAGTAATAGGGTATGCCAAGAAAAATGCACCGGTTCAAAAGTAGTCTGTTGGTTCTGATGGTCGCGGTCGTGGCGCTGGCCCAGACGGCCAGCCAAAAGCCCAGTGTGGACGTGCGCCGTGTGGGCGCGCGCCTGCAATGCCAGTGCGGCTGCAAGGATTCGGTGGCCACGTGCAGCATGTTGGAGTGCAGCTTCTCCAAGCCCGCCAAGGAACGCATCGCGCAGATGCAGGCGGTAGGCATGAGCGACGAGCAGATCGTGCAGGCTTTCATCCGCGATTACGGCACGGCGGTTTACCTGGCGCCGCCCAACGCCTTCGGTTGGATCGTTCCCTACGCGAGCGTAGGCTTCGGCCTCGTGGTGATCTTCCTGTTCCTGCGCAAATACCGCAAGCCGAAGCCGATGACCGACCTCGGCGACGGCGTCGGTGACATGGGGGCGGACGATCCCGAACTGGCAAAGTACCAAGAGCAAATCGAGAAAGACACCGCGAACCTGGATTGAAGGGCTGAATCGTTCCGTGATTATTGCGATTACCTGCGTTATAGCGATCGTCGTTATCGTGTTCGTCCTCGGGGTTCGGCCCAAGGACTTGCCGGAGCCGGAACCGGTCTCCCCGTTCGCTCACCTGGATGAGCGGAAAGCGGCGATCTACGAAAACCTGCGCGACCTGCAATTCGAATACCGGGTCGGCAAGCTTTCCGACAACGATTACCAGTTGACCAAGAAGGACCTGCAAAAAGAGTTGGCCGTGGTGATGGCGGAAGTGGATCGCGTGAAGCTGCAACTGCAAGCGCCGAAGTTGAAGCCGGCGGCCGCACAGGACCCCCTCACCTGCCCGCATTGCAACGCCCGTTTCGCACAGCATCTGAAGTTCTGCGGCGAATGCGGCAAGCCCATGAAAGCGGTAAGAGCATGAGACGCCGTAGCGTAGCCTTCCAGGCTGCCATGCCCCCATTCGTGGGGGCATTCTTCCTCCGCGTGGGGCGGACCCCCTGGTCCGCGCGGGACGGGGTACCCTCTGGGTCCGTCCCGCTGCCGGCACAACGATATCGGCATCTCCTTTGCTTCTTCCTTCTCTCCGCGCCGCTGTTCGCACAGGTCACCGGCACGGTGACGAATCAAACCACCGGCAAGCCGCAACCTGGCGCGACGGTGGCGCTCTATCAGCTCGCCACGGCGACCGGACTCAACCTGATCGACCAGGCGAAGAGCGACGCGCAGGGCAACTTCACCATCAATCAGACCCCGCGGGGCCCCCACCTGATTCGCACCGCGTTCGACGGCGTCACCTACAATCACATGCTGCCTCCGGGACAGCCCACCACCGGGATCCCGATCGAGGTGTACAACTCTTCCAAGCAGCCGGGCGGCGCCAAGGTGGCCAAGCACATGATCCTGTTCGAGCCCTCCGCCGGACAAGTCGCGGTCAGCGAAACCTACCTCTTCAAGAACGAAGGCAAGACGGCGTGGAACGATCCCGACAGCGGAACCCTGAAATTCTTCCTGCCCTCTGGCGCCGGTAAGCCGCAGGTCAACGCCACCGCGCCCGGCGGCATGCCGCTAGGCGCGCCGGTAATCAAGACCGCCAAGCCGGACGTCCTGGCGGTGGATTTCGCCATCAAGCCCGGCGACACGCGGATCGATGTGGCATTCACCATGCCGTATATCGAAGGCGCGGACCTGGCCGGCAAGGTAGTCACCAAGGACGAGAACACGTACCTGATCGTGCCCAACGGCGTCACCCTGAAAGGCGATGGCCTCAACGATCTGGGCGCCGAGCCGCGCACCCAGGCGCACATCTTCGGCCTCACCGCCGCCGCCTATAAGGTGCAGTTGACGGGCGCCGTAGCCGCCGCACAGTCCGATGCGTCGGGCGCCGGCGACCAAGCCGACGATTCCGGCCCGCGCATCGAGCAGATCATGCCGCGGGTGAATACCAAGACGGTTTCCATCCTGATTGTGGCGTTGGGAATCCTCGCTCTGGGCTTCGCCCTGCTGTATCGCGCCAGTCCCCTGGACCCAAAGGGTACCCCGCCTGCCCCAACGCGCCGAGGCCCGCGGGCATGAACGCGGTCGGCGTGGAGAGCGTCTGGAAATTCTATGGCGACTACCCTGCCCTGCGCAACGTCTCACTTTCGGCCGCGCCGGGTGCGTGCCTGGCGCTAATTGGCCGCAACGGCGCGGGCAAAACCACGCTGCTGCGCACCATCGCGGGATTTTCGCGGCCCGGCAAAGGCAAGATCGCGATTTTCGGCAACTCTCCCCGC
>JADGNT010000098.1 GCA_017883345.1 Candidatus Solibacter sp.
CTCCCCAGGTAGGATTCGAACCTGACAACCCTTCGATTCATTCAATGAACAGCCGAACTCGTGAATCCGTATCCGTCCCCCTTGTCAATCCGGCGTTGTTGGGCAGTCCGGGGACTTATACCGCCAAGGTTTCGATGACGGGGGGTGCCACGATGCAGGCCATCCGCTGCCAGCTACTTGACCGCGCGCAGGTCGCGTAGCGCGTCGCTCGCGATCCAGCGGGCGGCGGGGGAATCGATGGCGCGGATGTTCTCGGCGGCGGCGATGGCGGCGCGGCGCAGGTGAGGATTGCGTTTGCCGATGGCGCGCAAGGCCCAGTTCACGGCCTTCTTGACCATGTTGCGTGGGTCGGTGGCGGCGGCAGCGATCAGCGGCAGCAGCGCCGCGAAATCTTCGTCCGGCGCGTCATTGGCTTTGGCGGCGGCCTTCACGGCCAGGCCCGCCATGAGCCAAAATCCGGCGCGGCCGACGAACTCGCGCTTGGCGCTGGCCCATTCCGCCGCCATCGCCCAGGCGAAGGGCGTGTAGCGGAAGAGGTTCTGGCAGGCCTCATCGCACACGTCCCAGGAATCGAAATCGCGCGCCCACTGGTTCATCTGGCGGCGGGTGACGCGCGCCGGTTGATCGACGATGGTCGCCAGGATGCGCGCTTCGTGAATGCCGGAGGCCCACAATTCCGCGGCGAGAGAGTGGCTGCGTCCGGCCTGCCTGGCCAGACGGCGAATCACCGGCATCGGAACGCCGAGCGTGCCGGCGGAGCTGATGCCGTAGCGCGCCATGCCGGCGACGTTCTTGGGGTCGGCCTGTGCGCACAGGGCGGCGACGATTTCAGAAGCGGTCATCTGGATACTCCACGCGGGGATACTCCACGGCGAGCAAGAACAACCCCTTGGCGGGGGCGGTGGCGCCGGAGCGCTCTGGCAGCGCCGTCACCCCGCCCAGGTTGCCGCGCCCGGCTTCGATCAGCGTGCCCACCATGTTGCGCACCATATGTTTCAGGAAACCACTGCCGCGCACGCGGTAGACCAGGCGCCCGTCGCCGCGCTCCAGCACCGAAGAGAAAACCGTGCGCACCTTGGATTTGCCATCGGAGTCGCGCACGTCGGAGGTGGCAAAGGCGCTGAAATCGTGCTCGCCTTCGAAGACGCGGGCGAAGCCGGCCATGCGTTCCTCGTCGAGGGGGTAGGGATGGTGGTACACGTAGGGCCACTCGAAAGGGCTACAGACTTCGCAGCGCACGATGCGGTACTCGTAAGTTTTGGACACGGCATCGAAGCGCGGATGAAAATCGGGATGCACTTCCTGGGTGGAGAGCACGCGGATGGTGGGCGGCAGCAGGCGGTTGACGGCGCGCCGCAAATTGGGCAGCGGAATGGGGTTTTCGATGCTGAACGCCGCCACCTGCGCCAGCGCATGCACCCCCGCATCGGTGCGTCCGCTGCCGGCCACATGCACCGGCTTGCCCTCCATGGCGGTGACGATTTCCTCCAGCAGCCCTTGTATGGTGGGCAGACCGGGCTGCACCTGCCAGCCGTGAAACGGGCCGCCGTCGTAGGCGAGTTGGATGCGAATGCGGCGCATTACGCCGGACGCGAGCCGGGCTTGACAAGGGGAACGCCCTCCCGGCAGAGCGGGCACTCCTCGGGACGATGAGCCGCCACCTGCAACGTGGCCAGCGCCACGCGCCGAACGCCGACGCCGGCCGCGCCGCCGCTCCGATCGATAATCGAGCCGGCGGCGAGGACGCGGGCGCCGGCGGCGTGCAGGGTGTCGATCACCTCCCGGGTGCTGCCCCCGGTGGTGATGACATCCTCGACGACTACCACGGTTTCGCCGGGCTGCACGGTGAAGCCCCTGCGCAGCAGCATTTTGCGGGTTTCCGGATCGCGTTCCGTAAACAGAAAAGGGGTGCCCAGCGCGCGCGCCACTTCGTGGCCGATAATCAGCCCACCGAGCGCGGGCGACACCACCAGGGCGACAGGCTCGTCCAGGATGGTGCCCAGTTGCGCCGCCAAACGGCGTCCCAGGTCCTCGGCGGCGGGGGCGTGGCGCAGCACCAGAGCGCATTGCAGGTAGTTCGGGCTGTGCAGCCCGCTGGTCAGCCGGAAGTGCCCTTCCAGGTAAGCGCCGGTGGCACGGAACAAATCAATAACGGATTCGGCTTGCGGCGTCACAAAGGCCTACTATACCATTGAAGTTAAACGCTACAGACCAATGTTGTTCCTGGTTGGCACGGAGGCTATTTCCATGACCGGTATCAGACAGTATATTGCGGTGCTCTGCGCCATGCTACTCGCCGCGCCCGCCGGCGGTTTCGCGGCCGACCCGCCACAGTCCCAGCCGGCGCAGCCAGGCGCGAGCGCACCCGCACCACCCCCAGAGCCAGTGGTGACCCTGAAAACCGGCATCGTGGGTAGAATCACCAATCCCTATCGTCCCGTGGAGCAGCCGCCGAACAGTCTGGCCGACTCCACGCGCCTGGAATCCCTCTTGCGCGCCGGCAACCTCTATCTCTCCTTGCAGGATGCGATCTCGCTGGCGCTGGAGAACAACCTGGATATCGCCATTCAGCGGTACGGGCCGCTGTTGGCGGACGCGTCGCTGCGACAGGCGCAAGCGGGCGGTTTAGCGCGCGGCGTTTCCACCAGCGTCACCGCCGGCCCCTCCAGCGCATCGGTCTCCAGCTCCGGCACCACGGCTGGGAGCAACGTAAGCGCGGGGGCGCTGACCAGCAACGCCACCGCCAGCGCGGTGGGCGCGAGCGCCCTCTCCTCTTCGGGTCCGGCCATCCCCAGCCTGGACCCGGCGCTGACCGGCGCCTTGAGCTGGGGCCACCTGACCACGCCGCAGAGCAGCTCTTTCCTCACCGGCACGACTTCGCTGATCCAGCGGCAGAACATCGGCAACTTCGCTATCTCGAAGGGCTTCCTGACGGGCACCACGGTCAGCCTGGGGTTGAACAACACCTCGGTGACCAGCAACAACCCGCGCAACGATTTCAACCCGGCCACCACCTCGTCGCTCGCCCTCTCCGTTTCCCAGCACCTGTTGCAGGGCTTCGGCCCGGGTATCAACTCGCGGCAGATCCACATCGCCCAGAACAACCGGGAGGTGAGCGATCTTACCTTCAAGCTGCAGGTGGAGACCACCGTGGCGGCGGTCATGGAACTCTACTGGGATCTGGTGTCGTTCAACGAGGCCGTGCAGGTAGCGCGCGACGCACTGGCCGCCTCGCAACGCCTGAGGGAGGATAACCGCAAGCAGGTGGAAGTCGGCACGCTGGCGCAGATCGAAGTAGTGCGCGCCGAGGCCGAGATCGCTTCCCGCGAACAGACCCTGGTGGTCAGCCAGACGCGCGCGCTGCAGCAGGAGACCATCCTCAAGACCGCGCTGAGCCGCACCGGTGTGTCGAACCCGGCGATCGCCGCGGCGCACATCATCACCACGGACCGCATCCAGGTTCCGGAGGTGGAACCGGTGACTCCCATACAGGATATGACGGCCATGGCGCTATCGGCGCGTCCCGAACTGGCGCAGAGCCGGATCCAGTTGGCCAACCAGCAGTTGACCATCCGGGGATCGAAAAATGGGCTGCTGCCCACCCTGGATGTGGTTGCCAACCTGAGCAACGGCGCACTGGCGGGCGATCCGAACCCGCTGCCGCCTCCAATCGGGTCGGTACACTCCAACACGGCGTTCTTCATCGGTGGCTACGGCACGGTGCTGGCGCAGTTGTTCGCACGCAACTTCCCGAATTACTCGATCGGATTCAACCTCAACGTCCCGATCCGCAACCGCGCGGCGCAGGCGCAGGTGATCTCCGACGAGCTCACCTACCGGCAGCAGCAACTGGTGCTGCAACGCCTGGAGAACCAGGTCCGGGTGGACGTGCAGAACGCCGTGATCGGCGTCTCGCAGGCGCGGGCGCAGTATATATCGGCGCAGAAGGCGCAGGTTCTGCAAGCGCAGACCCTGGACGCCGAGACGAAGAAGCTCTCGCTGGGCGCGTCCACGATTTACAACCAGATTCTGGCGGAGCGCGATCTGGTGACCGCGCAGTCCAACCTGGTGACGGCGGAAGCTGCCTATGCCAGGGCGAAAGTGGAACTCGACCGCTCCACCGGGCAGATTCTCTATAACAACAACGTATCGCTGGATGAGGCCTACAAAGGCGTGGTGTCGCGCCCGCCCAGCGCCATTCCGGACGCGCCCCCCGCCGCCGCTCCGCGCCAGCAGCGATAGGGGACGCCGTTGCCCCCCAAAAGGCATTTGGCCACAGATGAACACAGATAAACACGGATAAGCACAAAACCGTTTTATCGGCGTTCATCTGTGTTCATCTGTGGCCCATATGTTTTCCTGTTATTCCGCCGCCTGCGACACGAAGTTGACACATGGATGCCAACTTTGCATACACAATTTTGCGCTGTGGACATCCCGTTTCTAACCTAAGTCCCAAATTGTCAACGAGACGCTTGTTTGGTACGGCAATTGCTTGCTGAAGAGCGTGACTAAATCTGAACAGGCCTTCGGAGAGACGATTGACCCCCGATTCCAACATCTTGCCTACGAGTCACCTCGCATAAAAGCCTGCTCGCTGTCCCGCGACAACCCCACAATCGTCTCTTCCAGGGCCTGAGCCTTTCGCGGCGCAGGCCTACGCAATCTCGATTACGATAGATGAATGGCCCAAGGTATGTTCGACGTGGCATGTCCCTGCTGCGATGCGATTCTGAAGATCGATCCGGAAACGCGCGCGATCATTGCTCACACGGTTCCGGTGAAGCCTCCCCCGATCGACGATCTCGCCGCCGAAGTGGCCAAGCTCAAGGGCGCGGGCGACCGGCGCGAGCAACTCTTCCAAAAGCAGTTTGAGGCCGAAAAGACCCACGGCAAGGTGCTGGAAAAGAAGTTCGACGAGCTCTTCAAGCGCGCCAAGGAAAACCCGGACACCAAACCGCCGACACGGGATATCGATCTGTAGGGGCGCGCCGGCGCCGCCCTGACCTCAGCGGGATATTGACGCTCGCAGGTCCTTCATCAGCATCATCAACTGAAATGGGTCCACGGGGGAGGGCTGAAAGCCATGATGCAGGTAGAATTTGCGAGCAGCGTCATCGATGGCGTGGACCAGAACAGCTCGCACACCGACCACATCCGCCGCTTGTGCGATCCGAGCCAAGGCATCCCGAAGCAGGGCTTTGCCGAGTCCCTTGCCGCGTTCGCTCCGATCGACCGCCAGGCGGGCCAGAAGGATCAATCCGACTGGATGGTTGGCAATGCCTTGCGCAATTCTTTCGGGTGCCTCGTGCTTGAGCACGGAACCGGCCACGAGCGCGTGATAGCCGACCACCTGGTTCTGCCGATGGGCGACGTAGGTTTTTGCGGTTTCCGCCCGCTGATTCGTCCAGGCAAAACGCTTTAGCCAGTTGTTGAGTTGAGGGTTGCCACAGTCGAATTGCAGAAGGTCGCGACCCTGCGTCAGCTTCTCTATGATGAGGCCTGACTCGGAAGCCGCATCCATTACCGGCTCTCAGCCACGGAGGGTTCGGAGAAGAGCTTTCCGATCTGTGGAATCACTCGCGGCGGGCGGTCGAGGGCTTCCATGAACAACTTCCATTGTTTGTCGTTCAGGACGAAGCGAGTCTGCTCGGAGAGGGTCTCCTCGGCCTTCTCGCAGGCGCTCTCCAGAATGAAGTCCGTAACGTTGAGTCCTTGGCGCTCCGCGGCAACCTTGATGAGGCGCTCTTGGCGTGAAGTGGCACGAAGATTAAACCTCTTCGTCCGCGTTTGGCGATTGGCCGATATGCCCATGACAACCTCTTGTCTATTGTACGCACACTGTACGTCAAACTGCACGTTTGCCAACGTCTTGTTGGTTCTACAGTGGAGGCTCACGGGCACACCAGCAGATTTTCCGCAAAGCCCCATTCCTCGTCCACCCACTGCCGTGCGAGGCGGAACCCGGCGGCGTCCGCCATGGTTTGAACCTGCTCCAGGTAGAACTTGTGGCAGGCTTCGGTGCAGATGGTCTCCCCCGCCGCGAAATCCACAATCAGGTCCGCCTGGCGTATGCTGACGATCTGGTAGACGCGCGAGCGCAGGTGCATCTCGATGCGCTGCGCCTCTTCGTGGTAGCGGATGACGTGGGCGAACTGGCGGAGGTCGAAATCGCCCTGGAGCTCGCGATTGATGCGGCCCAGAAGGTTGAGGTTGAAGGCGGCGGTGACGCCGGTGGGGTCGTCGTAGGCATCCAGCAGTTGCGCGGTGGGTTTCACCAGGTCCGTGCCGAGCAGGAGAGCGTCGCCGGGGGCGAGCTCCTGGCGGATGGAATTCACAAAATCGATGGCGGCCTGGGGTTCAAAATTGCCGATCGTGCTGCCCAGGAAGAGCACCAGCAGGCGCTGACCCGGCGCGCGCAAGGCGGCGACTCGGCGCAGCCCATCCAGATAGCTCATCCCCAGCGGCATGACGATGCCCAGGGGGCCCAGTTCTTGCGCGCAGCGGGCCAGCGCACTAGCCGACAAGTCGATCGGGTAGTAAATCGCCCTCTGCCGCTTGCGCACAGCCTCCAGGATGGTGCGGGTCTTGGCGCCCGAGCCGCTGCCGAGTTCCGCGATGACCAGGTCGGAGGGAAGGCAATCGAGCAGGTCCTCCGCGTGCGCTTGGATGATGCGGGTGTCGGCGCGCGTCAGGCCGTATTCGGGCAGGAAGGTGATGGCTTCGAAGAGCGCCGAACCGATGTCGTCGTAGAGATAGCGGCAGTCAAGCGTCTTCTGCTCGGGCTGGGTCAGGCCGGCCCGCACGTCGCGCGCGAATTGGGTGTCCACGGCTGGAGCGGACATCAGGGGTTCACCAGGCGGAAAGTGGCGTAGACGTAAGGGTACGACGGGCGGAACCAATTGCGAAAGCTGGGCCGCAGAAAACATTCCGCGGTGCGCGGCGAGGCGCCCTTCAGCACGTAGTGCGCGCCATCGAAGAACGGCGCGGAGTAGTTGGGGTAGAACGGGAAGGGTGTGAAGCCGGGGAAGGGCGCAAACACGGTGGACGTCCACTCCCAGCCGTTGCCGGCGAGTTGCATGGGGCGCCGGGTGCCATCGTCATCGGCGGTCACGGGGATGGGGTCCCAGTAGCGGAAATTCAGATTGCTGGAGCGCGGCGCTTGTCTGGCCGCACGATCGTATTCGGCTTCGCTGGGCAGGCGCAGGCCGCGCCAGCGGGCATACGCGGTGGCTTGTTCGTGGGTCGCGTACACCGGCGCGTCGAGCGGCAGGGGGTATTCGGAGAACATTCCGCGGAACAGCCAGCCGGCGCCGCGGCCGGCCCAGAAGAACGGCGGATCGGCGCCCTCCCTGACGTACTCGAGGTACTCGCCATTGGTAACCTTATACTGCGCGACCGAAAACGCGGGGACTTCCACCGTATGCGCCTGGAATTCGTTATCCCAGCCGAAGCCGCCGCCGGAGGTCAGGCCCAAATTGGCGAGCCCCGCCGGGATGGGGAGAAATTCCGTTCGGTAGACCCCGTGGTCCGCGGGGCGCCACCCTGGCCGCCCCTGGTGGGGCGCCACCTTCTTCCCATATTCCAACTGGTGCAGTATGTAGGCGAAGGTCTCGGCGTGCATCAGGCGGTGTTCGATGGCCACGTGAAGGAGTTGCTCCGGAACGTCGTCCAGCCGTTGGTCGATGGTTTCGCGCGTGCGCTGTTGGTAGTGCTCCACCTCGGCGAGGGCCGGCCAATCGGTGGGCTGGTCGCTGGGCAGTTCGCCGGGCGGGGGATCGATGCCGAAGGCGAACAGGCGGTCGAACCCCTGGTGGAACGCCGGGACGTCGAGCGCGTAGCGAGCGATCAGGTTCCAGTCGAAGGCGTCCATGTGCCCCAGGTAAAAAACGATGCGATGGCGCTCCCCGATGGGGCGCGCATAGAGGGAGCCGGGCCGGACCATGCGGAACAGCGCGTCCGTCTGCTGGCGGGCCTGCTGAAGTGCGCGGCCTGGTTCAAGTGGGGTGCGCATCAATCGCCCTACCAGTGTACAGAAGCATCAACGGGTCCGCTGTAACATTTCTCCCATGATCTGTTGCGGCGCCGGACGCTACCCCACGTCCGGCGCCGCGCCGAGGTACGGCTTGTATCCGTTCCGCCGCATGACTTCGTGCGCGGTGTCCACTGTTTCGGGCAGCACGTAAAAGAAGGCGCCGGCGCGCACCGAACGAAAGATCACGCCGCCGCGGTATTGATCGGCCTCGACGCCGTAATCCACATTGGCCGCGGTAAAGATCTCTTCCAGCCGCAAGGAGTCCTTGAGCTTCTTGCCGATGTAGATCAGCACCGGCTCTTGGTCTTCGAAGTAGGATGCGTCTTGCTTCACTCCCACCAGTGTAAACTGATGGTCATATGTTGGCTCGTGCTGCTGTCTGTTTGGCATTATCGCTGCTGCCCGCTGGCGGCGCGGATTGGAATCCGCGGCTGGCGGCGCAATATCTGGATTCCCGGCAGAAGGAGTGGTTCGTTTGGCCCCGGGCGAACGCCGCGGCCAAGCCTTGCGTCTCCTGCCACACTGGGGTGACCTATCTGTTGGCGCGCCCCGCGCTCGGTAAGGCGCTCGGCGAAGACACTCCCACGGTATACGAGACCGGCCTGTTGGCCTCGCTGCGCTCGCGCATGGACCAGAAGGAACCCGCGGCTGCGCCGGGCTTGGGCGTGGAATCGATCCTGGCCGCCCGCTTTCTGGCCACCGGCGAGGCCTTGGAGCGCATGTGGGCGTTACAGGTCCGGGAGGGCGCCGCCAAAGGCGCATGGAACTGGTTCAGCCTGGACCGGGACCCCTGGGAGATGGCGGAATCGCGCTTCTATGGCGCCGCGCTGGCCGCCATGGCGGTACCCGGGAAAGACCACGGCCGGCCGGCAGCGCGGGAACTCGTCGCCTACCTGCAACGCGAGCAGGTGACGCAGCCGCTGCACAATCGCCTGATGCTGCTATGGGCGTCCGCCGCTTTCCCCGAGGTGCTGCCGGCAGCGGCGCGGCGCGCCATGGTCGACGAGGTCTGGAAGCAGCAGCAGTCCGATGGCAGTTGGACCATGGACGCGCTCGGCCCGTTCCAGGCGCACCCGAAAGCGCCGCGTCCCGGGGGTGGCAACGCCTACGCCACCGCCTTCGCCGCCTACGCGATCGAGCAGGCCGGCGGTGACGCGGCGAACCCCAAACTTGCCCGCGCTCTCGCCTGGCTGGGCGCGCACCAGGACCCGGAATGCGGCTGCTGGCAGGCCGTCTCCATGAACGAGCAATACGAACCCGGCTCCATGCAATCCAAGTTCATGTCCGATGCCGCGACCTCCTTCGCCGTGCTGGCGCTGCTGGTGCAGAAAAATGCGTCCGCCGGCCTGCCCCCTGCGTATTGAGAGGGTAGGAAGGAACACCATGAGATTCGTCGTAGTCACTGTGCTCGCCGGAATCATGCTTGCGCCGTTTGCGAGCGCGCAGAAACTGGAGTTGAAATTCGACGCCATCGCCGCCAAGGCCTCCGATAAAGCCGAGGTGGATCTGGACGGCGCCATTCTCAAGCTGGCCTTGCCGCAGGTGCTATCGAAGAAGGATAAAGAAGGCAAATCGCCGGTCGGCGACCTGTTGAGCGGCGTGCGGGAGATCCACGTGCGGCACTATGAGTTCGCCAAGGCGGGGAGCTTTTCGGACAAAGACCTGGAGCCGTTGCGCAAACAGGTGAGCGAGGGCTCCGGCTGGTCGCGCATAGTGAACGTCAAGGACAAGGACGAGAGCGCCGAAGTATTCGTGCAGAGCCAGGGAGGCAAGGTCGGCAGTTGTCTGATTCTGGCTACCGAGGCCAAGGAACTGAGCGTGGTGTACCTGATGGGCACGCTGACCCTGGCGCAGATGAAGGAACTGGTGGATTCCAACATCGCGTACAATCTGGCGGCGCTGGCGGAACAACCTTCGAAATAGACCCTCCGAGCTTCGCTCGGATTGGCAGGCGGACCCAGAGGGTACCCCGCCTGCCCCACAAGGTGGGACAGACGCTTTCGTCTGTCAAGCGCGGAGTGTCAGTGTTCTTTTCACAGCTTCTTAGGGAGCGGTTTCTGGCTTACGCGGTGACGGTTTGCTTCCGATACCGCGCGGCCATCTCTTCCATCGGAATCGGCGTGTAGTCCTTGGCGTGGCCGGCCTGTCCGAACTGCGTCATGCGCGTCGCAACCACCTTCTTCATCGCCTCGCGCGCCGGCTTCATGTAGGCGCGCAAATCGAACTCTTCCGGTTTCTCCGCGAATACTTTGCGGATCGCGCCCGTCATCGCCAGACGGTTGTCGGTATCGACGTTGATCTTGCGCACGCCGTTCTTGATGCCGAGCTGGATCTCTTCCACCGGCACGCCCCAGGTGGGCTTCAGCTTGCCGCCGTACTGGTTGATGATG
>JADGNT010000099.1 GCA_017883345.1 Candidatus Solibacter sp.
GCCCGTGGTGGAATGGGATGGGAAACCCCAGAGGCATTTTGACGCGAAGGCGCGGAACCAGAATGCCCCCACGAATGGGGTCATGGCAGCCTGAAAGGCTACGCTACGGGAGAGAAAGGCAAGAACACTGGAGGGAAGGTGCGGGATTCACGGCTCCCTGAAAAGCTGTGAAAGAATCGGTCGGCAGGCGGACCCAGAGGGTGCCCCGCCTGCCCCACAAGGTGGGACAGACGCTTTCGTCTGTCAACCCGGCGATCCCAGCGTTTTTTCCACAGCTTCTGACGGTTGCCGGGTGAGGACTTCCCGAATCCGTTTAAGCAGCCCCGTCCGCTGGTGCCGGTCGCGGGCGCCGGTTGCCTCAAGCCATGGTTTCGCGTAACCTGAAGACCATGGATGTCCAGTTCACACCTGAGCAGGAAGCGCAGCTTGCGCAGATTGCTAGCAAGGCAGGCACCGATCCCGAGCGCTTGGTTAAGGATGCCGCGTTGCGCCTGCTTCAGCAAGATGCCCGCTTTCGTGCCGCCGTCCGGGAAGGCATTAAACAGGCCGACCGGGGCGAGTTCATTGAGGAAGATGAAATGGACGCACGCCTGGAGCGGATGCTCCAATCATAGATGCGCATCCGCTGGACGCCCGCCGCGGCAGCCGACCTTGCGGACATCGGCAATTACCTCAAAACCCGGCATCCCCACTACCGGCAGCCCACCATGCGAAAGCTGTACCAGGCTATCCGTTCCCTGAAAGAATCGCCCCACCGGGGCCGTCCCGGAAGCGAGGATGGAACCCGAGAGCTTTTGTTCCATCCCCTGCCCTATATCGCCGTGTACCGAGTGAAGGAGCAGGACATCGAAGTGCTGCGCATCTACCACGCCGCCCAGGACCGGCCCTGATGCCAAGGCCCGGAAACTTTACGACTCCATCTTCTGCTGCATGTCTTCCAGCGTGATGCCGGCGGTTTCGGGGAACACCAGCCAGACCACGAAGAACTGGACCACGGTCATCACCGCGAAGAAGACGAACGGGGCGGGGCGGGACAGGTGAGCCACCAGGGGGAAGGTGAACGCGATGATGGCGTTCATGATCCAGTGCGTGAAGCTGCCGAGGCTCTGGCCCTTGGCGCGAACCAGGTTGGGAAACACTTCGCTGAGGTACACCCAGATGACCGCGCCTTGCGAGAAGGCGAAGAAACCGATGAAGCCGATGAGCAACCAGACCAGGAAGTGCTCGCCCTGTCCGGTGGCAAAGATGACGGCCACTCCGGCCAGACAGACGGCGGTGCCGGCGGCGCCGGTGAGCAGTAGCTTCTTGCGGCCCAGGCGATCGATCACGCTCATGGCGATCATGGTGAAGAGCAAGTTGGTGGCGCCGATGGCCACCGCCTGCAAGTCGCTGGAGACTTTGTCGAATCCCGCGCTCTTGAAGATGTCGTTGAGGTAATAAAGGATCGCGTTGATGCCGGACATCTGGTTGAAGAAGCCGATGGCGATGGCGAGGAAGATGGGGCGCCGGTACTTGTGCTGGAAGAGCGGTTCGATTTTGGTGCGATCCTCGGTTTCCACGGAGCGGACGACATCGGCCACTTCGCGATCGGGGTCGGGCTCACCGATGCGGGTGAAAATCTGGCGGGCCTCCTCGATGAAACCGCGGCGGATCAGCCAGCGCGGGCTTTGCGGGATGCCGAACAGGTTGACGAAGAAGAAGACTGCGGGCAGGATGGCCACGCCCAGTTTCCAGCGCCACTCTTCGACGCCGAAACCCAGGAGACCAATCGCATAGTTGGAGAGGTACGCGATCAGAATCCCCGCCACGATATTGAATTGGAATAGGCCGACCAGGCGTCCCCGTTTGGCGGCGGGAGCGATTTCGGCGATGTACATCGGGCCGATGACGGAAGAGCCCCCGATGGCGAGGCCGCCCACGAATCGGAACCAGACGAAGGCGTACCAGTTCCAGGCGAGCGCGCAACCCAGCGCGGTGACGACATAGAGGACCGCGAGGGCCTGTAAGCACTGGCGGCGGCCGTAGCGCTCGCTCGGCGCAGCCGCGAACATCGACCCGAGTACGGTGCCCAACAGGGCGCTCGCCACGGTGAAACCCAACAGCAGGGGTGTGAGGTTGTAGACCTTGGAAAGGGTGTCGGTGGCGCCGGAGATGACGACGGTGTCGAAGCCGAAGAGGAGGCCACCCAAGGCGGCGACGATGGTGCTTTTCAGGAGATATCGGTTCATGGGCAAGGGGACGCGAGGTCCGCATGGCATGGTATCCCGCGTCACGGGGGAAGTCAAACGGCGGAGTGGGACAGGCCTCCTGGCCTGTCGTTCCGGTGAGCCCGGGATCTTGAACACAGAGACAGGCCAGGAGGCCTGTCCTACACCGGCGTGTCGCCGGCTTCCTTCTGTAACTTATCCAGCAGCACCTTCATCTCGGCGACGACGCGCGCGTATTTGGGGTCGTGATAGAGATTGTGCATTTCGCGCGGGTCGTGGCGCACGTCGAAGAGTTCCCAATCGGGCGTCGTGTCGGGCAGGTTGGCGCCCTTCATGCCGAGCGGTTTGCCGTAATAGTAGATGAGCTTCCAGCGATCGTTGCGCACGCCGTAGTGCGCCGGGACGTGGTGATCGCTGGTGTTGTGCATCCAATAGCGGTAGTACATCGCCTTGCGCCAGTTGCGCGGCGAGTGGCCTTCCAGGTTGGCGCGGAAGCTGCGGCCCTGCATTTCGGCGGGTGTACGGACGCCTGCGTAGTCGAGGAACATGGGCGCGAAATCGATATTCAGCACTATGTCGCGATTCACCGTGCCGGGACGGATCGCGCCCGGATAACGCATCAGGAACGGCATGCGCAACGATTCCTCGTACATCAACCGCTTGTCGAACCAACCGTGGTCGCCCAGGAAGAAGCCCTGGTCCGAGGTGTAGATCACGATTGTGTTGGAAGCCAGTCCCTCGGAGTCCAGGTAGTCCAGCACGCGGCCCACGTTATCGTCCACGCTCTGTATGCAGCGCAGATAATCCTTGATGTAAATCTGGTAGCCCCATTTGCGCAGCGCGTCGCCCTTGAGATCGGGCGGGATATCGCGCTTGAGATCGGTCTTGTTCATGTCTTCGCCCACTTTCATGGTGACGGCGGCGACGCTGCGCGCGCGCCCTTCGTAGTGGTCGAAAAGGTTGTCGGGCTCGGGGATGTCGCGGTCTCTGAAGAGATCCTGGTATTTGGCGGAAGGCTCCCAGGGGCGGTGCGGCGCCTTGTGATGGCACATGGCGAAGAACGGCTTCTTCGGGTCGCGCTGTTTGAGCCAGTCGAGCGTGAAATCGCCGATCAGGTCGGTGCAGTAGCCGGTATATTGCTTGCGCCCGGCGCTGGTGAGGAACGCGGGATTGTGATAAACGCCCTGGCCGGGGAGAATGTTCCAGTAGTCGAAGCCGGTGGGCTCGCTCGCCAGGTGCCACTTGCCGATCATCGCCGTCTGGTAACCTGCGCTTTGGAGTTCCTTGGCGACGTGATTGCGCTTGGGGTCGAGCGGGTCGTCCAGCGTGTAGACGCCGTTCTTGTGGCTGTACTGCCCGGTAAGAATCGCGGCGCGGCTGGGCGTGCAGATGGAATTGGTGCAGAAGCAGTTGGAGAGGCGAACGCCAGAGCGCGCGATGCGGTCGATATTGGGCGTCTGGTTGATGCGGCTGCCGTAGGCGGAGATGGCGTGGGCGGCGTGATCGTCCGCCATGATGTAGAGAATGTTGGGCTGGGGACGGCCTTTTGCCAGGGCGGCGGAGCCCAGCAGGCCGAGCAGTTCGCGGCGGGTATAAGCAAGCATCGCAAGCGTACGTTATCATGACTGCGCGAATGCGTGGGGGAAGGAAAGGGTGGAATGACACGAACCAGTCGCCGGCGGTTACTGGCCGGGACGTTGGGCAGCAGCTTGCTGGCCCAAGTGGAACCCGCGCCGGAAGTGCGTCTGCCGCGCAAGATTCGCCTGGCGCTGGCCGGCTTTGACGGGCACCCCGAGGAGATCCTTCGCGTTCTGCCGCAACTGCCGGACGTGGAACTGGTGGCCGTGGCCGGCGAGGGGTCGGACCTGGACGCACAAGCCAACGGCCTCAAGAACCGGTACGCCGCGAAGGCGCGCCGTTACGATACGCTAGCCCAACTGCTGGCCGCCGAGCAACCCGACGTGGTGGCCCTGTGCAACCACAACGGCCGGCGCGCTACCGCGATTCTCGCCTGCGCCGCGCGCAAACTCAATGTGATCGCCGAAAAGCCGCTGGCGCTCCATCGCGCGGATCTCGACGCGGTTTATGCGGCGGTGAAGCGCAGCGGCATTCATCTGGGCATGCTGCTGCCCATGCGTTTCGACCCGCCCTACATGGCCATGCGGCGGATTGTCGAGAGCGGCGCGATTGGCGAGGTGCTGCAAATGGATGCGCAAAAGAGTTACCAACTCGGCGCCCGCCCGGCGTGGCAGAAACACGCAGCCACTTACGGCAGCACCATCCTGTGGATCGCGATCCACTCCATCGACCTGATGCTCTGGGTCAGCGGCAGACGCTTCACCGAAGCCGCTTCCCTGCAATCGCACGTCGGATTCCCGGAGGCCGGCGACATGCAGAATGTGACCGCGACCCTGTTCCGCCTGGACAATGGCGGCTCGGCCACGGTGCATATGGATTACCTGCGCCCGGCGACGGCTTCGGGGCACGGGGACGACCGTCTGCGCGTGAGCGGCTCGCGCGGCATCGTCGAATACCAGGAGAGTACCGGTGTGACGCTCCTCACCGGGAAGCCGGGCGCGGAGGTGGTGCGGGATCTGCCTCAACAGCAATCGGTGTTTCTGGATTTTTTGCAGAGCGTGTATCGGGGAACCAAGCCGGCGCTATCCTGGCCGGAGATCGTGCGGGCCAACGAGGTCACGCTGGCCGCTCACACGGCGGCCGAACAGCACCGGTTCGTAGCAATTCCGCGGGTGTGATGGCGCTGGCCAAACGGGGACAGACAGGCCTGGCAGCGAATTTCCGGCAAAGAGCGCCGGAAATTCATGTCAGGCTTGTAGTCAGTCCCCGGGGATCCTCGAATGGTATAATCATGGGTTCGGAGAGGTGGCAGAGTGGTCGATCGCACCCGCCTCGAAAGCGGGCGTACCTTAACGGGTACCGGGAGTTCGAATCTCCCCCTCTCCGCCAGTTAAATCGGCGAACTGGCCAGGGCGGCGGGCTTCGCCGAAGTTCATCGGCGGCCTTACTCCGCGGGCCACTCCAGGTCGAACTCTCCAAGCAATCGATCGAGTGTAAAGGGACACTGCTCCGGCAGGGAGGCCGACCTCACGCCGGTTTCGAACAATGCCCCGCGCGCCGCGCGGATGTAGATGTCGTTCAGTTCCTGCTCAAGATACCCCACCAGACTGGGAGAGTCCTTCAGCCTGTGCGCAATCCGCTCCTGACTGTCGATGATGGAGCGTCGCCAACTCGCGCTCTCGCGCTCCGGCTGAATCCGCCGTTTCATCTGATGGAGCAGGAGCCGTAGCATCTGAGAATATACGGCCCACCGGTCACGCTTTCCCAAGTCCTCGATCTCCTCGGCCACATGCTCCAGGTCCACTTCCCCCATGCGGCCTGCGCGCAACAACTCGGCCATGCGGGCGGTCCACTCCGCGAAGTCGGTATCGTACAGGGTTTTGGTCGGGGTGGTGGCCATAAAGCAATCTTACTCCAGGACTGCTCTCCCCATCCGGCCTTGCCGGCCCTGCTATGCTGGGACGCTATGCATCTTAAGATTCTGGGGCATCCGATTTTCACTAATCTGAACTTCCACATGCCGATGATTGTGGACCTCTCGCATCCTCTGGTCATGCTTGCAGGCGAGAACGGGGCGGGGAAGTCGACTCTGCTGCACTCCATCTTCTACGCCCTGCGCGGCGACCAGGTGGAGGGCTACGTCTACCGTGTCGAACCCGGCGGCGTCCAGCCCGGCAAGGCCTACCTCTTCGACGCGGAACAACACAATCCGCGCACCCAACTGGAACTCTTCAAGGAGCAGCCGGAAATGGTGGAATTCCTGCGCACCGCCAGCCACGGCCAGGTCATGCTCTCCATGTTCCGCGAGACCTTTCCGAAGCTGCCCGAAGGCACCACGCTGCTGCTCGACGAACCCGAAATGGCGCTTTCGGTTTCCAACCAGCGCCGCATTCTGAAAATGCTTCTGGAACTGGTGGACCGGAAGAAGTTCCGCATCTTCTGCGCCACTCACTCGCCGGTGCTGATCGAGTCCCCGGAAACCTACGTGATCAACCTCGACCGCCACGTCAACCGGAACATCATCCCGGACGGCCAGGGTATCGAAGGCGCCAGCACCATTCAGTAGCCGGAGGCCTATGACCTGTTGTGCGCAATTTGGCAAGTGGGTCATTCTTGATGAGCGCCGAGGGCTGGAAAGAGTACTTCGGATGGGGGAGCCCATCGAAGGCATATGAGGCGCTCGATGAACATGTTGAGGAGCGTGTGCGGCAGGGAGCGGATTCCGCGACGGAGCCGCGAACTATCCTCGCAGCATCGATTCCAACACCGCCCGCGCGCGCTCCATGGCCGCGGGGAGTCCCGCCGTCACCTGCGGCGAGAGGCCGATTCCGGTGCCGATGTGCGCCGGCTCCACGCCGACCACTACAATCTCCCCGGCATCGTCGCCCAGCAGCCGCGCCGTGGCCAGCAGTTCCAGCGCGTTGCCTTCGTGCGCGGTGGTAGAGCGCGCGACACGAAGGCCGTCGATGGCCGGCCCGCGCAGCACGTGCACGCTGCCTGGTTCCGCGCCCAGTCCCACCGCGTCCAGCACCAACACCGCGCGCCGGTTGGCCAGGTAGTGGAGCAGGGCCAGACCCTGCGTGCCGCCATCCACGAATTCCACCTGCTCGGTGGCGCCGCACTCCGCCAATAGCGCCGCGTGCAAGTGCAGTCCGGCGGCATCGTCGCTCAGCAGCAGGTTGCCCAGCCCGAGCACCAGGATCGGCGCCCGGGGTACCCCCTTTGGGTCGGGCCAAGTGTCAACTGAGCCAGCGGTCATGATCCAGATCGCCCTTCTGGTAGAACTTGTAGCCCGAGATGATCGAAGTGATCAGGCCGTTGCGATACTGGTGGGAGTCAAAGGTCACGATGTACAAGTGCAGAATCGTGAAGACCACGAAACTCCAAGCCAGGGTGTGGTGCCACGTGTGCACCGCGTAGGAGCCGCCCAGCAACGGAATCACCCAGCCCGTGAGCCGGTCCCAGAAACCGCCAGGGTTCGATTCCGAGTAGAGCGCCAGGCCGGTGACGATCTGGCACCACCCCAGGAAGATCACGAAGAACGTGTAGACCAGGCCGGCCAGGGCGTTGTGGCCCAAGTGCACGTGGCCGCGCTCCAGACGCAGATACTGCCTGGCCTGCGACGTGAGGTCGGCCCACCAGTCTTTTCGCCACACGAAGGGGAAGCCCGAACGGGAGTAGTTGTTGCCGAAGTAAAAACAGTAGATCCGCAGCAGGAATCCGAACAGCAGGGCGTATCCCGCCACGAAGTGAATCTGGCGCGCGCGGCCCATCACGAAGTGGTTGTAGGCCTCTCCGTTGGGCGCCAGGGCCGGATTGGCGATGTACAGGCCGGTCAGGAACAGCGCCGCGACCGCGAGCGCGTTGATCCAGTGCGCCAGCCGCACCGGCGCCTGCCAGACGTACTTCCGCCCGTATCCGGTTTCGCCGGGGGCAAGCTCCAGGGAACGATAGGTGGTAGCCATGGCGTCCTCCTCACCGTACCTTCACTTCCACCAGCTTCTCGCCTGACGGGCCGAACACGTGCGACGCGCACGCCAGGCAGGGGTCGAACGAGTGGATGGTGCGCAGGATCTCCACCGGCCGCTTGGGATCCGCCATGGGCGTGCCGATGAGCGCAGCCTCATAGGCCCCGTGCTGCCCCTTGGCGTCGCGCGGCGAAGCATTCCAGGTGCTGGGTACCACGATCTGGTAGTTGGCGATTTTCCCATCCTTGATGTGCACCCAGTGCCCCAGCGCGCCGCGCGGCGCTTCGGTGAACCCGCAGCCTTTGGACTCCGCTTTCCAGGTAGAGGGATCCCAGAACTGGGTGTCGGCGGTGGCCGAGTCGCCAGCCTTCAGGTTGGCGATCAGGCGGTCGTACTCATCCATCAGCCAGTGCACCGCCAATTGGGACTCCAGGCCGCGCGCGGCGGTCCGGCCCAGGGTGGAGAACAGCGCTTCCGGTCCCACCTTCAGTTTCCCGAGCGCCTGGGTCACCACTTCTTTGTAATCGGTGCGCCCGCTAGCGAACCCCATGAGCATGCGCGCCAACGGCCCCACTTCCATCGCCTGGCCTTTCCATCGCGGCGCTTTCACCCAGGAATAAGCCTTGTTTTCGTCGAGCTGTTTGTACGGCGGTTTGGGCCCGGTGTAGTTGGCCTCGGTGACGCCGTCCCAGGGATGCAGCGAATTCTTGCCGTCGGGGTACTGATACCAGGAGTGAGAAATCTCCTCCTGGACCTGGGCCGGATCGGCGGGATCCACGGGCAAAACCTCGTTCAGGTTCTTGTTGAGGATCACGCCGCGCGGGAAGCGGAACTTGGCCACGTCGGCGATGCCGTTCTGCGGCAGGTCGCCGTAGGACATGTAGTTGCCCAGGCCGCCGCCGATCTTGGTCCACTCGGGGTAGAACGAGGCCACCGCCAGCAGGTCGGGGATGTACAGGTTCTCGACGATGTCGATGGCGTCCGCGATCAGCCCCCGCACCATGGTGAGGCGCTCGATGTTGATGGCGTTGTCGCCCTGCAGCGAGATGGCGGAAGCCATGCCGCCTACCAGGTAGTTGGGGTGGGGGTTCTTGCCGCCGAACACGGTGTGGATCTTGATCACTTCCTTCTGCCACTTCAAGGCTTCCAGGTAATGCGCCACGGCCATCAGGTTGGCCTCGGGCGGCAGCTTGTAAGCGGGGTGGCCCCAGTAGGCGTTCTGGAAGATGCCCAATTGTCCGGAGGCCACAAACTTCGTCAGCGTTGCGGCCACATCTTTGAAATAGCCCTCGGTGGAAGTGGGCCAGCTCGGCGACACCTTCTGGGCCAGCGCCGCCGTGGCGGCCGGGTTGGCTTTCAGCGCGGAGACCACGTCCACCCAGTCCAGCGCGTGCAGATGGTAGAAGTGGATCACGTGGTCCTGCACCATCTGGGTCAGGAACATGATGTTGCGGATGATGTCGGCGTTGCGCGGCACCTGGATGCCGAGAGAGTTCTCTACGCACCGCACGCTGGCCAGCGCGTGTACCGTGGTACACACGCCGCAGATGCGTTCGCAGAATGCCCAGGCATCGCGCGGGTCGCGGCCCTGCAGAATCACTTCCAGGCCGCGCCACATGGTGCCCGAACTCACGGCGTCGTGAATGTGATTGCTATCGTCGAGCATCGCCTCCAGGCGGAGGTGTCCTTCAATTCGGGTAACCGGATCTACTACGACTCGCTGTGCCATGGCTCACTTCACCTCCCCGGTCGTGTTCTCTGGCGGATCCACGGGTTTGCCGGCGATCCGCTTGCCGGCGCGGCGCGCCCAGTACGATGCCAGGTGCGCGCCCACGCCGACCCCGGTCAGCACCGCCAGCGTCTTGCCCACCTGGTCCGGCGTCGACTCGATTCCCGGCAGCGGGACGCTGCCGGCCATGCGTTCGTAGAAAGGCCCGTGGTCCCAGAAGTTCGCTTCGCTGCATCCGATGCACGGGTGCCCGGAACCGATCGGGAAGCTGGTGCCGGCATTCCATTTCACGGTCGGGCACGAATTGTACGTCATCGGTCCGCGGCAGCCCATCTTGTATAGGCACCAACCCTTGCGGGCGCCCTCGTCGTCCCAGGACTCGACGAACTGTCCGGCGTCGAAGAACGCGCGCCGGTAGCACTTGTCGTGAATGCGCTGCCCGTAGAACATCTTGGGACGGCCGGTGCGGTCCAGTTCCGGCAACTGGTCGAAGGTCAGGATGTAGGCCAGCACGCCGGTCATCACCTCGGCGATGGGTGGACACCCCGGCACGTTGACGATCGGCTTGTTGGTCACGATCTTGTGAACCGGCTGGGCGCCCGTGGGGTTCGGCTTGGCGTTCTGCACGCAGCCGTACGAGGCGCAGGCGCCCCAGGCCACAATCGCCTTGGCGTCTTCGGCCGTTTCCTTCAGGATGTCGAGAAAGCTCTGTCCGCCCACGGTGCAGTAGACACCGCCGTCGCGGGTGGGCGCGTTGCCCTCCACGGCCAGCAGGTACTGCCCCTTGTGGTCCTTCATGATCTTCCGGCGGATCTCCTCGGCCTGCTCTCCCGCCGCTGCCTGCAGCGTTTCGTCGTAGTCCAGCGAGATCATGTTCAGGATCAGGTCCTGGGCGATGGGGTGCGAGCTTCGGATGAAACTTTCACTGCAGCAGGTGCATTC
>JADGNT010000795.1 GCA_017883345.1 Candidatus Solibacter sp.
CGCCACGGCGATAGCGGCGACACCGCTCTCGCCGGCGGCCAGCGCGTTCCCAAGGATGACACGCGCATTGCAGCCTACGGCACGGTCGACGAGCTGAACAGTTTCCTGGGAGCCGCGCGCTCCACCGTCAACCAGCTCACCGTTGAAGAGCCGCGCCTCGCCATGCTGGCCGCCATCCTCCTGCGCGTGCAGCACGAACTCTTCAATCTCGGCTCGATTCTCGCCACCCTTCCCGAGGACGTCCATCCCCGCCAGCCACGCGTCACCGATACCGAAATCGCCCAGCTCGAAACCGAAATGGACCTGATGAATGAGGACGTGCCGCCGCTGCGCTCCTTCGTCCTGCCCGGCGGCAGCCGTCTCGATGCCGAACTCCACATCGGCCGCACCGTCTGCCGCCGCGCCGAACGCATCGTGGTCGCGTTAGGCCGCGCGGAAAGCGTGCCGCCCGAAACCATCCGCTACCTGAACCGTTTGAGTGATGCCCTGTTTGTCTGGAGCCGCTGGGCCGGCCACATCTCCGGCGCCCCCGAAACTTTGTGGGAGCCAAACCAGTCCGCCTCCGGGCAGCCGGATAATGGATAATTGAAAGACAAGGAGAAATCGATGCAGAATGATACGGCGAGGCCTTTGGCCTCTGGTCTGACCGTCCTGGGAGCCTTGGCGCGGGTGCTGCCGCACTTGCCCAACTTTGCGCCCGTGGGTAGCATCAGCCTGTTTGCCGGAGCCCGCATGCGGGGATGGCAGGCCTATGCGCTGCCTTTGGTCCTGATGGCCGTGACGGATCCGTTCGTCGGCGGCTACAGCGCCGCCACTCCGTTGATCTACGCCAGCTACCTGATCAGCGTGTGGATCGGCACCCGCCTGCGCGGCACCGAGAACCCGTTGAAGATCGGCGCCGGCGTCCTGGCCGGTAGCCTGGTGTTCTTCCTGCTCACCAACTTCGCGTGGCTGGCCGGCAGCAGCATGTATCCGCACACGCTCTCCGGCGTGATGCAGTGCTACATCGCGGCGATCCCGTTCTATGGCCGCACCCTGGCGAGCGATTTGCTCTATTCGGGGGCGCTGTTCGGCCTGCACGCCTGGCTCAGCCGCCTGGTGGCGCGCTCCGAGCGTGTCACTGCCATGCAGACGGCCTCTGTAGCGTAGCCTTTCAGGCTGCCATGCCCCCATTCGTGGGGGCATTCTTCCTCTGCGCCTCCGCGGTTGCCTCGCTCCGCGAGTTCGCATCGGTGAAGCTATGAAAAAAGTCCTGCTTGCCTGGAGTTCCGGCAAAGACAGCGCGTGGACCCTCCACGCGCTACGCCGGCAGAACATCGAAGTCTCTTTACTCCTCACCACGCTCAATGAAGCGGCCGATCGCGTGGCCATGCACGGTGTCCGCGGCTCCCTGCTCCAACAGCAGGCCGACGCCATCGGCCTGCCGGTGTGGCAGATCCCGCTGCCCTGGCCCTGCACCAACGAGGAGTACGAAGCCCGCTTGAGCGACGCCTGCCGCCGCGCCGTCGTCGAGGGCTTCGGTACCATCGCTTTCGGCGATCTCTTCCTGCAGGACGTCCGCGCCTACCGCGAACGCCAGTTGACGGGCTCGGGACTGACGCCCGTTTTCCCGCTCTGGGAACTCCCCACCGCGATCCTCGCCCGCGACATGATCGCCGGCGGCCTGCGCGCACGGCTCAGTTGCATCGATTCCCGCGTGCTCGATGCCTCGTTCGCCGGCCGCGAATTCGACTGCGCCCTGCTCTCCGCCCTGCCGGAATCCGCCGACCCCTGCGGCGAAAACGGCGAGTTCCATACCTTCGTCTACGATGGCCCCATGTTCCGTCAGCCCCTTGCCATCGCGACCGGAGAAGTGCGCAACGTGGATGGCTTCATCTACACGGATCTGCTGTGACCCGTCGTCCTCCGGACGTGGCGCAGGCACTCCTGCCTGCCGCGTCGGCACTCTTGCCGACGCTCGCTGCCCGAGCGTGCAGAGGCATCGAGATGGTTTTTCGACCCATCGGCGTGCCGCGCGCTATGATGAGCTTGTGACATGGCGCTGATCGCGGTTTCGGGTCATCCTGGGTGCCGTTTTGAAGAGGTGGCGCGGTTCAGCGCGCAGCGGCTCGGCTTCGAGTTGCTGACGCAATCCCGCGTCGGCTCGCTCGCCAGCGAAGAGTTCGGCGAGGACGCCAAAATCCCCGACAAGGCATACCCCAGTCTGGTGACCTCCATTCTGGCCCGCCTGGCCACCCAGCACCATCTCGTCTTCTGTGCCGTCGGCGGCGAACTGCAAGGCCGCCACTTCCCCGGCATGCTGCGCGTCCACATCGTCGCCCCCGAGAATGCCCGCATCGGCAACCTGATGCTGGATCGCCGCTTGGAACGCCCCGCTGCCCGCCAGTTGCTGCTCGATCTGGAAGCCGCCGACCGCACCGACCGCAAAGCCAAGTTCGGCAAAACCAAAGCCACCGCCGAACTCTTCGATCTCGTGCTCAACGCCGAAGCCCTGACTACCGAACAGATGGCCGACGTCATCGAAGCCGCCATCGCCGCCACCGGGATCAAGCAACGCGGACTGCTTTCGCCCGCCGCCGAACAGCAACTCCAGTTCCAGGTCCGCCTCAAACTGGCCCGCTTCGGCATCGTGCCGCACGGCAACGCCACCCTGCGCCAGAAAATGTTCGCCCACCCCAGCGAAGAGATGTTCGCCAACCTGCTGGATTTCTACCGCATCGCCTGGGACTACGAACCGACTAGCTTCCCCGTGAGTTACGCTCCGGACGGCAGCGTGCTCGAAGCCTTCACCCCCGATTTCTACCTGCAGGAGTTCGATCTCTACGTGGAACTCACCACCATGAAGCAATCGCTGGTGACCCGGAAGAACCGTAAGGTGCGGCTGCTGCGCGAGCTGTATCCTCACCTCAATATCCAGGTCTTTTACCAGAAGGA
>JADGNT010000796.1 GCA_017883345.1 Candidatus Solibacter sp.
CGAGTGGTTCCGGCGCATCCATGCAGCTCCTGCAAACCGGGTAGCGCGCGACCTCGCGCAAAGGGTCGCCGCAAACGCGGCACGAATCGGGGAAGAAAAGCGAAAAAAGGGCGCGGGAGGTTGCGCGGACTGCTGAAGCGCCTGCACTCGCGACTGAGGCTCGTCTGCTACTCGAGAAGATCCACCCCCACTAACTTTCCCATTCTAGCGGAATCGGCGGCAGATAGGAAATAGGGGGGCGCGCAACGCATGAAAAAAGGTGGGGCAGGCGCTTTCGCCTGCCAACTCTTGATTCGAGCCCGCGGTTGGCAGGCGGAAGCGCCTGCCCCACGTTCGCTCCGTCGGTCCCTGGTTCTTCGACCTTGTCCCAAGATGAGTGCCCTGGATTGCGGCGGAGTACAATACACTCCAAGACCGTCTATGTCACGTGCCCGGCGTATCCTCAGTCTTGCTGCCGCGTTCGCCGCACTATTGCCGCTCGCCTTCCTCGGGCAGGTGAAGACCGAGCCCCGTCCGAAACTGGGCGTGCCGCCGCCGGAATCCAGACCTTCGGCCAACCTCCGCATCGACACCAATCTGGTGCTGGTTCCGGTCTCCGTGTGCGATCCCCAGAACCGTCCCGTCACCGGACTCGAGAAGGAACACTTCCGCGTGCTCGACGACCGCGTGGAGCAGACCATCACCCATTTTTCGATGGACGACGAACCGGTGGCGGTGGGACTGGTTTTCGACATCAGCGGCAGCATGGGTCCCAAACTGCAGAAATCGCGTCAGGCCGCGGCTGAATTCTTTCGGACATCCAACACCGAGGACGAGTTTTTTCTGGTGGAGTTCAACGACCAGCCGAAGCTGGTGGTGCCGCTCACGCGTGACGTCGAGGAGATCCAGAATCAACTCACGTGGGCGCAATCCAAGGGGCGCACGGCGCTGCTCGACGCGATTTTTCTGGCCATGAACGAGATGAAGAAGTCGAAGAAAAATCGCAAAGCGCTGCTGATCGTCTCCGACGGCGGCGATAACAGCAGCCGCTACTCGGAGAGTGAAGTCAAAAATCTGGTTCGCGAAAACGATGTGCTGATCTACGCCATCGGCGTTTTCGAGGCGGGCGGCGGGCGCATGCGCACCAGCGAAGAGGCGGGCGGCCCCGGATTGCTCAACGACCTTTGCGATCAGACCGGTGGACGCCACCTGCCGGCCGATCTTTCGGAACTGCCCGATATCGCCGCCAAAATCGGCGTCGAACTGCGCAACCGGTACGTGTTGGGATACTCGCCCACCAGCCAGGTGCGCGATGGCCGCTATCACACGCTGCAAGTGAAGGTGGTGCCGCCCAAGGGCCTGCCCGCGTTGCGCCCGTACTTCCGCCGCGGCTACTACGCGCCGGCACAGTAGCTGCGTGGTAGCGGCACAAAGGTCGTCCGTGCTCGGACCAAGGTGGGACAGCCCATCGCCTTTCGTGGTCTGTCATGCCTCGCTTAAGCCTGGCTGGTTGACAGACGACAAGTTGACAGACGGCACAAACCGATTGGCTGCCCCACTGCTTACACCGCGCCTCCCCACTCGGCGTGCCTGGCCGCGCGGAACGCATCGCGATCGCGTCTTTTCGTTGCGCGTTCGGAGCGCCTGCCCTGCGCCGTGCAGACGTCCAGCTCGATCAGTCCGGGATGGTGGCGCGGGCGGCGCAGGATGCGCGCGCGCGGCAGGCCAACGGGGTCGCGTACCAGGGCCACGTAGCTGAACCTTTCATCCTGGTAGCTCAGGTCGCCGCCTTGAATGCGCCGCTGCATCGAGGAAAGTTCGACGCGCGCCGCGAAGTAGCACCAGTCCGGTTCCACCATCGGACAGGGCATGGCCGCCGGACAGGGCGCCGCCATGTGCGCGCCGGCGGCGAGGAGTTCCTCGCGGACCTTGCGGACGAATGCGGCGCCGCGCAGCGTGCCGGGCTCGATCACTACCAGCGCGACGCGGGCGGCTTCCCAGAGGCGCGCGACCGTCGCCGCGGGAAGGTCTCCCAGCGACCAGGCGGCAATCACCAGATCGTGCGGCGGAAAGGTCGTCATGCGGCGCAGGTCGCCGGCGAGGATGTGCGCGGCCGGGAGCCACTCGCGCGCCGCTTCGGCGAGTAGCGGATCGCGTTCCACGAGCGTGATCTCTCGCGCCAGGGGGAACTTCTCGTGGGCCGCGAGCGCGGCCGAGCCGCCGCCCGCGCCGATATCGAGAACGCTCGCCACCGGCACGCCGCGCAGTTCGTCGAGCACTTTGCACGACGCGGCGTACGTGGCGGGCATGCGGGTCAGCAGGTAGGCCGCGGTGTGTTCCGCGCCGGAGAGGCGGACGGAGTTGCTGTCGCGCGCGGCTTCGGCGATGGCGTTGGCGGCGCGCTTCACGGCAATGAAGCCGACGCTGTCGGCGCGTTGTTCGACGGAGCGGCGGACGGAGGGAGGCAATTGCACTCTTCCAGCATACGGGGAACTTTCCGGTCCATGCGGTGTCTATTTGGGTGGAGGTTGAAGGCCATGACAACCACCGCACGCACCGGCCGCTGAGGCGCACTTCCCGCGATTCCCTTCCAGGCCCGTAGTGTGTCCTCGAGGCGCAATGAAAGGAGCACACCATGTTTGAGACGGCAACACTTTCCTACGGTCCACCCACCAAGAGGGTCTGGGCCACCGCGATGGGGTTCACCGGCCAGGCGATGCTGATCGCGTGCGCGCTGCTGGCTCCGCTGATTTCGCCGCAGACGTTGGGGCGCGCGTTCCTGGTGACCACGCTGGCGCCTCCCGGCGCTCCGCCGCCACCGCTGCCGCCGGGTCCCAAGGTTGTGCCGCGGTCGCCCCATGCGGCGGCAACGCAAATCTTCAAGCACGTCCTCACCATGCCGGTCAACGTTCCGCCGATTGCGGCCACCATCGTTGACGATCCGCCGGAGGCCGC
>JADGNT010000797.1 GCA_017883345.1 Candidatus Solibacter sp.
CACTCGATTGACGAGAAACCCATAAGACGCCAATTCGGCCCCAAACACGAGCAGACTTCCTCGCCGGTATGGCCCCGTGGCACGCGGGCACTGGCTTCTCAGGGAGCGTTTTCTTTATGCCAGCACCTGCCGGATAGCCGCTCCGGCGCCTTTCAGATTGCCGACTTTCATTTCACTCCATTTGCGGGAGAGGATCACGCCGTCGGCGCCGCCCCGGAAAGCCGCCAGGACCGCGTCGTGCGTGCCGCCGGGCGTGGATTTCGACGACGTGGCGGCGGTGGGGATATCGATATCGATGCCGGGCCAGAGCTGGGTTTTCGCCCCGGCCAGCGCGGCGCGCGCGCGCTTGGCCTCGCGATACACGTAGTCGCTCGACAGGCCCGCTTTGGCCAAATCCGCCATCGGCTTTTCGCCCTGGTAATCCAGCACGCGGTAGTGGAAGTCGAGCAGCTCCTGGGCGGGGACGTCGCCGTAGATGGTTCGCCCCACCTGGCCGATATAGCCGGCCAGGCGCTCGCCGCCGCAGTTGTGGTACATCACCATCTTCAGAAAGTCCGAATACTTTGCGAGTTCGGTGAGGTCCTGCTCGGCGCGGTAGATGGGCGAGAAGGAGTTCTGGTGCCAGATGTGCCAGCCCACGCCCACGCCCGGCTTGATGGATTTCACCTTGGCGTAAATCGCGGCGTAGGTTTCGCGCAGGCTATCGTGCCAGAGATTCTCCCAGGCGAGCAGTTCGGGGTAGCGCAGCATCAGCCGCCAGAGGGTGACGTAGTAGCCATCCACCGGGCGCTTGCCGCCGCGCGTAAATTCGCCGAGCGCGCGGAAGCCGGCGCGGGCGCGGGCCACGTCGATGCCGCGCTCCCGCGCTTTGCGTTCGCAGAACGGGCAGAAGCAGGTGACGCCGCCCGGGTTGACGCCGCGCGTCATATTGGAAAACGCGCCGTGACGCTCCGAGCCCCACATGATGCCGTCGATCTCCCACGACCGCGTGTAGTCCTCCACGGTGCCCAGCAGCCAGTTCCGGTAGTTGGGATTGTTGAAGCACAGGGTGCCCGCGTTCTGGCCGTCGAGCTGTTTTTCCTGCGCCTGCGCGACGTTGGGAACGTCGCGGCTCCAGACGTCCTCAAACCAGCAGATGGTTTTCATGCCGCGCTTGCGCGCCGAGGGGAGGACGCTGGCCAGCACGTCGAACTCGCCGAGGTCGGGCGCGCGCAAGTTCTGCAGGACCGTGTCGCGATAATACTCGGGATGGGTGCGGGTATAGCTGCCGCCTTTGAAGGTGTCGGTATCGTAGGCCTGCTTGCCGTGATCGGGCAGCGGCTGTCCCGGCACCTGGCGGCCGGCGATGCCGCGGCCGTAAGTGAAGGTGGCGACGAAGAGGGTGTTGATGGAGGCGTCCTGCTGGAATTCGTCCAGCACCTTCTCCACGCCTTCATCGGCGAAGGAGACGGCGCCCACCTGAATGCCGATCATTTTGGAAGTGGCGGCGGCCGGAGAGGCGGCGGACCCAGAGGGTACCCCGGCGGTGGCGGCGATCGCGTTGCGGATAAAGTTGCGGCGGTCCATATGGATCGAAAAGTAGCACGTTTCGAGGGGGGATGCCGGATACGATACGGCGATTGCGTGGGCAGGTGGCCCGTGACCGGCCGGCATTACCCGTTTTCCGGGAACGGCATTTACCGGGAGGAAACGCTGACAGGGACCAGAACGTCCTTTTCGTACCGCTTTCCGGAGCCCGAGCTGGTCACGAGATCTCACGAAGTGGCGTTGGCCCTGGATGCCGCAATTAGGGGATGATGGAAGCGTGGAGAACTCAATGCAACGCTTCCTCAATCTGACAGTGCGGGGATTTCGCCGCCTCGCCGAGGTGGATCTGGAACTGCGCCCCTTGACTGTCCTGATCGGAGCAAACGGGGTGGGCAAGTCGTCCCTGCTGGACGCGCTCTCCATTCTGGCGAGTTCTGCGCAAGGTAATCTAAACGCCGCCGTCAGCGAAATGTCCGGCTTGGCCGCGATGACGACCTACGACCGCACAAGCGAGGTGGGTTTCGGGATTTCCATGACGGTTCCAAGCTACGAGCCCCTCGACTATTCGCTGAGTCTTCGGCCCCAGGGCGTCGCCTACCTAATCGACCGGGAAACTCTGCAGCAGAGGCGACCAGGATATCCGCACCCGTTCCTGCACATCGACTCGCACGGAGCCGATATTAAGTACTTCGAAGTAGATCAAGGCAGGTTGGTTCGCCCCAACTGGGAACACAACCCGCTGGAGTCTTCGCTGTCTCAGGTTCCCAAGCTGTTCCGGGCACCGGAGGAGTTCCGCCACCGGCTGGCTTCATCGACTTTCTACCACGTGTTGAACGTCGATCCGCGATCTCCAGTGCGCCTGCCCCAAGCCATGCGGCCGGCCCCGCTGCCAGGCAAGAACGGAGAGGACCTGGTCTCCAGCCTTTACTATCTTCGCGAGGCGGAGCCGGATCGCTTTGAAGCTGTCGAGGACTCCTTGAAGGCGGCGTTTCCGGGCTTCAAACGGCTCGATTTTCCGCCTGTCGCCGCAGGCACGCTTGCTATGACGTGGCGCGATAACAGCTTCTCCAAGCCGCTCTACATGCACCAGGTTTCCGAGGGGATGCTGCGCTTCGTGTGGCTCGCGACACTCCTGCAAAGCCCCGGACTGACGGCTCTAACTTTGCTCGACGAGCCGGAAGTCAGTCTGCATCCGGAATTGCTCAGTCTGCTGGCTGGCCTCTTGAGGGAAGCTGCGCAGAGGACGCAGATCGTGGTCGCAACCCATTCCGATCGCCTTATCCGCTTTCTTAAACCCAATGAAGTAGTGGTGATGGATGCAGCCGAGGACGGAACTTCCACTCTGACATGGGCCGACAAGTTGAATCTGGATCAATGGTTGGAGGAATACACTCTCGATG
>JADGNT010000100.1 GCA_017883345.1 Candidatus Solibacter sp.
TACGAAGCCAGCGCCCGCACCACGATCCAGGATTTTTCGAATAGGCTCAGGCGGACGCGGCGCGAGAAGACGTCGTAGTTGGTGGCTTCGATGCGCTCTAGCAATCGGGAGTAGATGGAGATCAGCGCCCACAGCGACGAGCGGCTGCGCGGATGAATCAGATCGAGCAGCGGCCGCGACTCGTCGTAGTAAGCGCGGGCACGCGCCGCTTCAAAGCGCATCAACTGGAGCAACGCCGGATTGCGGTTGCCGGAGCGCAGATCGTCTTCGGTGACGCCGAAGCGGCGCAGGTCTTCGGCCGGCAGATAGAGACGGCCGCGTTCGGCATCCTCGCGGATATCGCGCAGGATGTTGGTCAACTGAAACGCCACGCCGCATTTTTCGGCGAGCGGCAGAGCGCTGCGCGTATCGAAGCCGAAGATGTGGATGATGGTCAGCCCCACCACCGACGCCACCTGGTAGCAGTAGCGGTACAACTCGTCGAACGTCTGCAAGCTGCGCGGCTCCAGATCCGACGAAATGCCGGCGATCATCTGCCGGAAATAATCGTGCGGGATGCCGAAACGGCGCACCGCGTGGTGAAACGCGGGCCATACGGGATGCTCGGCGAACCGGCCTTGCAGCGCCTCTTCCATGTCCGCGCGCCAGTGGTCCACGGCGGAACGCGAGGCGCCGGGTTCGTCGCTCAAATCGTCGCAGTAGCGCATGAAGGCATAGATGGCGCACATGGCTTTGCGCTGCTGGGCGGAAAGCAGCACGAACGAATAGTAGAAGTTCTTGGCGCGGCTGCGCGCCACCTGCCGGCAGTATTGATAGGACTGGTCGACCGTGACCATCACGCCGCCCGCCGTCCGCCCAAGCGTCCGCCCAAGGTGGAGAAGGCCACGCGCGCCACCGAGCCGAGCAGCAGGCTGGCGCGCTCCATCCTGGAAATGGCCGGGCGCGCGCCCAGCACGTCGTAGCCTTGTCGCGCGATTTTTTCCAGCACCCGCATGCCGCCGCGGCTGAAGAGGTCCAGATCGATCGCCAGGCGCCGGTCCACCATGCCGGCAAGCGGCAGTCCTTCGAGGAAGAGTTCGCGCGCCTGGGCGACAATTTCGCGCATCACGCCCGCGAAGGCGGGCGTGAAGCGCCGCGCGAAGAGTTCCTGCAACGTGTAGCCGTGCCGTTCCATGATCTCGAGCGGGATGTAAACCCGATCCTTGAGCAGGTCCAGCGTGACGTCCTGCCAGAAGTTGGCCAGTTGCAGGGCCGTGCAGGTGGCATCGCTGAGGTTCTGACGCGCGGCGTCGCTGTAACCACCGAGATAGAGCACCAGGCGTCCCACCGGGTTGGCCGAATTGCGGCAGTAGCCGAACAACTCATCCCAATTGCGATAGCGGGTCACGGTCTGATCCTGCACGAAGGCGTCGATCAGGTCGGCGAACGGCTGCCGGGGGATGCCGTATTGGGTGACGGTGGACGCGAGGGCCGCGAAGACGGGGTGAGTGGCGCTGCTTTGATCCAAACGCTGGTACATCCAATCGAGTTCGCTGCGCCACCAGGCGAGAAGGCGGAGGCTTTCGGCGGGATTGCCGATCTCATCGGCGAGATCGTCGGCCCAACGGCAATACGCGTACACGTTGTAGAAATCCTGGTGGAGACGCTTGGGGAGCAGAAAGCTGACGACGTGAAAGTTCTCGTAGTGGGTGGTGGCCAGCCAGCGGGTGTAGGCGCGGCCTTCACCGGGCGACCAGGTGCGGCCGAGCGCCTCTGGCGAACGGACAAAGCTCGCCGGGGGCAAAAACGCGGGTGAGCCCACGCCGGACATTTACGGAACGATGGCCGTTTTCAGGTGGCCGTTGTGGCTCATCAGGTGCCGCATGACTTCCAGCAGGTTGGCGAGCGGTTCTTCCTTATTGACGAAAACCGCGGCGGTGATGTGACCCGCGCAAATCAATCCGAGCGCCTTCCGGATGTAAGCCGGGGTGTGGTGGAAGCTGGCCTTGCAGGTGATTTCGGAGTAGTGGAGCAGGGCCGTATCCAGGTTCACCTTGCTCTCGTTGGGGCAGCCGCCGAAGAAGTTGACGGTGCCGCCGCGGCGGACCATGTTGACGGCCCACTGCCAGGTCTGCGGCTTGCCGACGGCTTCGATGGCGACGTCCACGCCGCGCCCGTGCGTCATTTCGCGGATCGATTTCACCGGGTCGCTGTGCTCACCGGCCACGATCAGGTCGTCGGCGCCGAGAGCCGCCGCGCGATCCAACTGGGTCTGCCTTCGGCCCACCGCGATCACGCGGCAACCGTAAAGCTTGGCCAGTTTGACGAACATCAGCCCAATCGGACCCAGACCGACAATGGCGACGGTATCGCCGGCGCGGGGAGCCGATTCCTCAAAACCGCGCACGACACACGCCAGAGGTTCCACCAGGGCCGCATCCTGATAGCCGACTTTGTCGGGAATAAGGTATGTATTGCGCTGCACGATGCGCGCCGGGAGGCGGATGTATTGGGCATAGGCGCCGTTGTTGAAGAGCAGGTCCTCGCACAGATTCTCCAGGCCGCGGTGGCAGAAGAAACACTCTCCGCAGGGCGCCGAATTGGCCGCCACCACGCGCTGCCCAACCGTGAAATTCGTGACTCCCTCGCCAATGGCGACGACATCCCCCGCCAGTTCGTGCCCAAACACGGCCGGGGGCACGATCATCCGAGCGTGGTATCCACGTCGGAAGACTTTGACATCGGTGCCGCAGGTGAGCGCCACCTTTACCCGTACGAGGATGTCTCCGGTTTCAATTGTGGGAACAGCTACCGGCTCTACCTGCAAATGCTCCTTGCCGTAAAGCACAGCAGCCATCATGTGGTTATTCACTTATGACCACCTCTGTGGCTGAACGATTATTTTCAACGATTTAGGTCCTGGATGCAATGCCATTTCAAATCCTGAACGGATTTTAACCAACGGCAAACGATGAGAGATCAGCGCTTCCACCGGTATCTCACCGCCGAAAACGAGTTTCGCCGACTCTTTTTGTAAGTCTACTGAAGCACTATAGCACCCAAAAAGGGTGCGTTCACCGACACAAAGGTCCGCGCCGGTAGTTTCTATACGCTCGGTGGCCGAAGTTTGGGCAAAAAGCAGAATTCGCGAGCCGGGCCGCGAGCAGGCCATGGCCTGGTCCACGATACCGGGAACCGAGGCGGCCACGATCACCAGATCGGCGCCACGGCCGCCGGTAAGCCGCCGGGCCTCGGCGGCGACATCGACCTTGCGGGGATCCCAGGCGAATTCGGCGCCGCATTGGGTGGCCAACTCCAGCCGGGCGTCGATGGTGTCCGTGGCGGCAACGCGCGCGGCGACGCGTGCGGCGACGTGTGCAACAGCGCGGCGGGTCAGCATGGTGAACATCAGGCCGATCGGACCCTGCCCCAGGATGACCACGAAATCCGCGGGGCCCGGGTCGCATTGCACCACCGCTTTGAGGCAGGTGTTGAGCGGTTCCACCAAGGTGGCGCGTTCGAAGGAGATTCCGTCGGGAATCTTCTCGACGCCGTCTTCCACAATCCAATCCATCACGCGCACGTACTGGGCGAAGCCGCCCCCGGCAGGCTCGAACCCGGCCGTAATCCCCACCTTCTTATATACCGGACACTGGGCGTAGATCTTACGCCGGCAGTAGAAGCACTGGCGGCAGGGGATGTGATGGAAAGCGACGACGCGATCTCCCAGCTTGAACTTGGTCACGCCGCTGCCCACGGCGGCCACGACGCCAGCGGTTTCGTGCCCGAAAACGCGGGGCGGCGCCAGCAGGTTGTACTCGATCTTCTTCAGATCGGTGTGGCAGATGCCGCAGGCCTCCACGCGAATCAGGATCTCGCCCGGGCCGATCGCGGGGGTTGGGATCTCCTCCACGCTGACCACGCTGCCGCCGCGGTAGACCGCTGCGTGCATGGTTTCCGGTATGACGAATCGGTTAGAATCGGCAGTCGGCAAAAAAATCTCCCAGTACCCGCGCAGCCCGGACACAGCGGCTGCGCAGCCGGAGCAACTCCGGCAAACGCACCAACGGGTTACGCAATGCACCTCTTAGAACACTCATTGTAGCGAAGTGGCCGTCCGGGCGCAGCGCCCGATTGAAGTTGTTCGCCATATCTTCGCCTGCCAGGTCGGTTACGACCCGGACACAGTAGAACGGCACGCCGCGCGCGGCGGCACGTTCCGCCACCCCGCCGGCTTCCATTTCCACCACGCTTCCACCGCCGGCGCGCAGCCGGCGCTTTTCCTCGGCGGTCTGCGCCACATGATCGATCGAACAAACCACTCCCATTTGATGCGGCCGCGTACTAGCGGGGTACAAAGCCGGGAAGGTGCGCGATCCCGCCGAAATTGCGCTACCCACGACTACGTCGGCGATCTCGAGCTCCGGCGCCAGAGCCCCGCAGAAGCCGGTACTGACGATGGCTTCCGCGGGGAAGCGTTCGAGGGCAGCTTCGACGGCGGAAGCGGCGCGTTGGGCGCCCGCTCCGTTGGCCGCCAGCACCAATTCGTGGTCGCCAAGGCGGGCGGAGCGCGACCAACGGACCGGCACGGCGGTCGATTGCGCATCCGTGGCGTGCTGGAGGATGCCGGGAAACTCCATGGGGTCTGCGGCTACTATAAGGATTCTCATGAGGCCGATGTGGCGCAGGCACTCGTGCCTGCCGTGTCGAGACTCGTCTCGACACCCGTTCGGGGTTGAGGCGTCGGCATGAGTGCCGACGCTGCAGGCACGAGTGCCTGCGCCACGTCGTGCCTCGCGCAGATCGGCACCATGTTCATCACGCGGCTGGCTTATGGGCAAGGCGATAGCCCGCCCCACGGAACCATTCGACGGCGCGGGACAGCGCCTGGTCGGCCGGTGCGGGGCTGAAGCCGAGTTCGCGCTTCGCCTTGTCGTGGGTCACCCACATTTTCTTCTTCGCCATGCGAACCGCATCCAGCGGTACGCGCGGCGGGTGGCCGGAAACGCCGGCCCAGGCGGTGCTGCACGCGCCGGCGCAGTACGCCACCAGGTAGGGAAGGCGGATGGTGGGCGCTTTTCTTCCGGTGATGCGCGCCAGTTTTTGCAGGATCTGCTCCAAGGTGAGATTCTCCGAGCCCAGGATGTAGCGCTCGCCAGGGCGGCCGCGCTCGCAGGCCTGCCAGTGGCCTAGGGCCGTATCGCGGACGTCCACCACGTTGAGGCCGGTATCGATGAAGGCCGGCATATCGCCATTCAGGAAGTCGAGCACGATCTTGCCGGTCGGGGTGGGCTTGACGTCGTGATCGCCCACCGGGGCCGTGGGGTTCACAATCACCACGTCCAACCCGCCGTGGGCAAACCCGAGCGCCACCTGCTCGGCGAGAAACTTGGAACGTTTGTAATCTCCGGCCATGTCCTCAAGCGCGACGGGCATCTGCTCATCGCCGACGCCGCCGGGCGGCACACCAATGCAGCCTACGGTGCTGGTATAGACCACGCGCTCAACGCCTGCGTCCTGAGCCGCCTGCAATAAATTCCTGGTGCCGTCGACATTGGAGCGGTACAGTTCGCCGGGATCCCTGGCCCAGAGACGGTAATCGGCAGCCACGTGGAAGAGCAGCCCGCAGCCGGCCACCGCGCGTTCGAGCGACGCGGCGTCGCGCAGGTCTCCGGTCACGCACTCGACATCGAGAGCGTCCACCCGGCTCCCGGGGCGAACCAGGGCGCGCACACGGTACCCGCGTTCCAGAAGTACGCGCGCGACGTGCCAACCGAGGAACCCGGAGGCTCCCGTGACGAGTGCAGGTTTCATTGGTTGCTGACAACCCCTAAAGATCTGTCAAGAGTTGGCAGGCGAAAGCGCCTGCCCCACCTTTGCCGGCAAGCGGCTTACCGATGGTGGCGCAGGCGGGGTACCCTCTGGGTCCGCCTGCGAACCTCATTCTTTCACAGCACTGTTATTCCGGAACAAATCCTATCGTTGCGACGCTGCCCGGGCCTTGACGAACGAAGACAAGGCGAGCAGCGGGAAATAATCCTTGTAGAGATGGTAGTTCAGGTAGAAAACTCGCGGGAAACCGGTCCCGGTGGCGAGGTCCTCGTCCCAGCTTCCGTCGTCGCGCTGGGTTTCGAGCAGGTATTCGATACCGTGCTGCACGCTGAGGCTGGCCGGATCGCCGCCCGCGATCAGCCCCAGAATGGCCCACGCGGTTTGCGATGGCGTGCTAGGCCCGGCGGTGAAGATGCCTTTGTCGTAGCTCTGGCAGCTTTCGCCCCAACCGCCGTCGGCGTTCTGAATGGAGCGCAGCCACTCGCCGGCGCGCAGGATGTGGGCCTCGCGATCGTTCTCGCCGGCCGCGGCGAGTCCACGGAGCGCGAAGCAGGTGCCGTAAATGTAGGCCACGCCCCAACGGCCGTACCAACTGCCGTCGGCCTCCTGGCGCTTGACCAGCCAGTCCATGCCGCGCCGCACGGCCTTCTGGCTGCCGTCCAACCCGTGGGCCGCCAGGGCTTCCAGCACGCGGCCGGTAATGTCGGCGCAGGTCGGGTCGAGCATGGCGTGGTGATCGGAAAACGGCACCTGGCTGAGGAATTCCCAATTGTTGTCGGCGTCGAACGCGGCCCAACCGCCGTCTTTCGATTGCATGGCCAGCAGCCAGGCGAGACCGCGCTTCGACGCCGACTGCTGCGCCCCGGGATTGGAGGCGCGGACTTGGCTGAGCGACAGCATGACCATCGCGGTATCGTCGATATCCGGATAGAATTCGTTGGAGTACTCGAAGGCCCACCCGGAAGGCTCGGTATTGGGACGCTTGACGCTCCAATCGCCCTTGCGCCGGATTTCCTTGTGGAGCAGCCAGTCCGCCGCCGGGGTGAGCGACTCGTGATCGGGATCGGCCAGCGCCAGGGCGTAAGCCCCGATCGCCGTATCCCACACGGGCGAGAAGCACGGCTGGAAGAAGAAGCGGTCGCCGTCATCCACCATCAGGTTGTTGAAGTGGCGCAGCGCGTCGACCCGCAGGGGGTCGTCCTTGGCGAAACCCAGGACATCCAGCGCCATCACGGAATACATCATGGGCGGATAGATGGCGCCCAGCCCGTCGGAGTGGTGGAGGCGCTCCACCATCCAATTCTTGGCCTTCTCCACGGCGCGGCGGCGGACGGCTTGGCTGCCGCTACGCTCCCACCACTTGAGCAGCTTGTCGACGCCGAGGAAGAAATTGTGCCAGGTGAAGAGCGAGGGGTCGTGGTGAAAGGCGGGGCTGACTCCGGGCAGCCAGAGTTCATCCAGCGTGAAGCCGGCCGGGATGGGAGCCCGCGGATTGGCGGCGTGCACGATCGCTAGCGACACCACGATGGCGCGCGTCCATGCCGACATCTGGTAGAGCAGGTCGAAGGGCAGGAGCGCGACTTCGGGTGGAATGCTGGGGCAATATTCCCGCGGATAGAGGTCGAAGAGGCTCAGGTTGACCTTGACGTAGCTGTTGGCCGCCTGGATGCCGCCGAGTTCCAGGATGCGCTGGCGCAGGAGTTGCATGGGCTCGCCGTCGATGGAGACGCCGGCCAGTTTCAGCGCGACATAGGCCTTGACCGAGGCGCTGACTTCGGCGGGGCCGCCCGAGTAGATATTGAAGCCGCCGTCGGGCAGTTGACGCTCCAGAATGGAGACCACGGCCTTATCGACGAGCGGGCGCGTTTCGGGCGCCCACTTGCCGTCGACGGGCGGGTAGAGCCAGAGCTGAAACAGGATGTAATCGGATTCGAGGGTGGTGTCGGCAGTGAGTTCCGCGCACCAGTGGCCGTCGCGTTCCTGGAGGCAAGTCAGGTAGTCCGACGCCTTGCGGCAGCCGCGCGCGGCCGCGTGCTCTAGCGTGTACCCGACTTTGGAAGGCGCGCTCATTGGATCGAGACAGTCAACTCCGCGGGCAGAGAGAACCGCACATCTTCGTCCACCAGTTCGATCTCTTCCAGTTGGTGGAACCCGCGTTCGCGCAGAAACTCGATGAGTTCCCGCACCAGGTGCTCCGGGGCCGATGCGCCGGCGGTAACCCCGACGTTTTTCACGCCATCGAGCCAAGCCGGATCCACGTCGCGGCGATCGTTCACCAGGTGGGAATTCACGCCAAAATTGTCGCCCACCTCCACCAGGCGCTTGGAGTTGGAACTGTTCTCCGAACCCACCACCAGGAGCAGGTCCACATTTGCGGAGACAGCCTTCACCGCCATCTGGCGATTTTCCGTGGCGTAGCAGATGTCCTGGGATTGCGGCCCGGCGATCAGGGGAAAGCGTTCCTTGAGGCGGTTGACGAGATGGGTGGTCTCATCCAGGGAGAGGGTGGTCTGGGTCAGGTAGCGGACGCGCGTAGGGTCGGGGACGTCGAGGCTGTCCACGTCCTCCAAGGTCTCCACCAGGTAGCTGCGGTCGGGCACTTCGCCCAGGGTGCCGATCACTTCATCGTGATCCCTGTGCCCGATGAGCACGATGCTGAAGCCGTCGCGGGCGAAACGCACGGCTTCCAGATGCACCTTGGTCACCAGCGGACAAGTGGCGTCGATCACGTCCAGACGGCGTTCCTTGGCCTGGCGGCGCACCGCTGGCGAGACACCGTGCGCGCTGAAAATGGCGCGAGCGCCCGGCGGGACTTCGTCCAGCTCCTCGACAAACACCGCGCCGGCCGCGCGCAACTCCTCTACGACGTGCTTGTTGTGCACGATTTCCTTGCGGACGTAGACCGGCGGACCGTAGAGGTCGAGAGCGATCTTGACCACATCGATAGCCCTGACGACACCGGCGCAAAAGCCACGGGGCTTGAGCAAAAAGATCTTCTTGTCCGCGCCGTGATTAGGTGCGAAAGGCTTAAGAGACATAGAGGCAATTGGGACTAATTATAACAGGTGCATGACGGCGGCGGCTGGCGAAAGAGCGCCAGGGGATTCCCGGGGACTGACACGCCTGACATGAATTTCTGGCTGACTTTGCCGGAAATTCGCTGTCAGGCCTGTCTGTCCCCTTTTGGCCGGCTTTCCGCCTATGACAGACTGAGTGCATGCTCGAGTGTACCGAGACTACAGTAGTAGATGGATTGACCCTGCGCCTGGTTTCAAGCGATTCGGGGCTGCGCGCCATCGATTTCGACCTTTCGCGTCCGCCGCGGGGCAGCCGCCCTGGGGCTCACCCGATCTTGAGCGAAGCGGCGCGCCAGTTGCGGGCCTACTTCGCCGGGCAGTTGCGGCGGTTTGACCTGCCGCTCGATATGCAGGGCACCGATTTCCAACTCCGCGTGTGGCGCGAACTGGAGCGCATCCCGTACGGGGAGACGCGGAGCTACCGCCAGATCGCGGCGGCGATTGGCGCACCGCGGGCGGTGCGCGCGGTGGGCGCCGCCAACGGGGCCAACCCGATCCCCATCGTGGTGCCTTGCCATCGGGTGATCGGCGCCAGTGGGAAATTAGTCGGCTACGGCGGCGGAGTGCCGCTCAAGCAGCGGCTGCTGGAATTGGAGGGCGCGCGGGCGCTGCCGCTGGGGTAGTGAAGGGGGGCGGGGAGCAGACTGAGGTTGCCCGCGGGCTGGCGTAGGTCCGGTGCAGCAAAGACGAAGGTCAGATCGGCAACAGTCGAATGCGATGGCGGGCAGGATCCACGGTAACGAGGGCGCCCTTTTCCAGGTCAGGTTGAGCCTTCCGAATTGCGCGGAGAACAACTTCGCCGATGGCAGACGGCAACACGTCCTGGGACCGGACTTGAATGACACTTGGTCCGGTCCTTCTCTGGGCCGCGAGGAGCATCCCGAAATCCAGATCGTGCGTAAATACGATGTAGCCGTTCGCGACGGCAAATTCCATAATCTCGGTGTCTGGCGCCGACGCGTGTCCAACTGTTGACCAGTGAACTGCTGCGAACCCGAAGTTGGCCAGGAATGAAACCCAGAGCGGGCTCAAGTTCATATCGATCAGGAACTTCATGCAGCCGGCAGCGGCACCTCGATCTCTTCGACTCGCCATGCGGCATACGCCAGAGCCTGGCGGATGTCCTCTTCCTCAAGATATGGATAAGCGGCGAGAATGTCGTTGAAAGAGTGGCCTGCAGCGACCAACCCGACCACAGTACCGACAGTTACGCGGATCCCGCGCACGCAGGGTTTGCCTCCCATGACACTCGGGTTTCGTGTGATGCGGTCGAGGTGCGCCATAGAATCTGACTCCATTGTAGACAGGAAATGCTCCCGGCGGTGTGGTTCGGTATCGGGCGCTGCCGCTGGGGTACTGAGTTGCCGCAGTCGGGTCGGCGGTTCGGCGTTTTTCAGGAGCATCCGAGCGAAAAGCGCAGGGCTGAGCAAACCTCCTGCATCCGGTCTGCGCCCAGGTTGGCGACGCGGCGTCCCAATCGCGCCTGGGCCACGGT